>JBBSVG010000126.1:0-6987 GCA_038233775.1 Bacteroidota bacterium
ATGATGTTCGGCCGACATATGCTGATTGTGTTTGAGTACGACATCGGCAAGATCAAGCAGAAGATTGCCCGCTACTGCGAGCGCTGTATGGGTGAAACCTGGAGTGAGGTGGCTTCGAAACTGTCACGCATTGGACACTGGCAATTCGAAGACTACAGACCATATTCACCGCACACCTGATCTTCGATCCCTCTTGAACAGGTCAGCCACGTCTCCGCTCCTCCTAGCGCCACCCATTGCCATGCGCCGATTGCTGATTGTTTCGCTCCTTTTCCTGTCGGCCTGCGCGGGTTCGACCCGACCGACGACGGTTCCTGCGTCCGTACCGACGGCGAGCACGGACGCGGCGTTGCAGGCGCAGCTTGAGGCGCTGGTGCGGCCGTTTGCGGGCGATGTCGGCGTGTATGTTCGGCACCTGCCGAGCGGGCGCGAGGCGGCGATTCGGGCCGACGAGGTGTTCCCGACGGCGAGCATGGTCAAGGTGACGCTGCTGTGCAGGCTGCTGGACCGGGTCGAGCGCGGCGAAATCGGGCTCGACTCGGCGCTGACCTACAACGACAGTCTGCTCTACGAAGGCGAGGATCTGCTCGGCTCGTTCAAGTCCGGCGAGCCGATCCAACTGTCGAAACTCGTCATGCTGATGTGTACGATGAGCGACAACACCGCGTCGCTGTGGATTCAGAGCCTCGACGGCGGCGGCGCGGCGGTGAACGGTTGGCTGGCGGCGAACGGGTTCGACTCGACGAGGGTCAACTCGCGCACACCCGGTCGGCAGGGCGCCAGAGAGCGCTACGGCTGGGGCCAAACGACGCCGCGCGAGATGGCGACGCTGATGGGCCGGATCACCGACGGCCGAGCCGTCAGCCCCGGCGCGAGCGAGTGGATGACGCGGGCGCTGTCGCGGTCGTACTGGACCGGCGAGGCGCTGTCCCAAATCCCGCCGAATGTCCACGTCGCCAGCAAGCAGGGCGCGGTCAACGCCTCGCGCTCGGAAGTGCTGCGGGTGGACAGCCCCGGCGGCGCGTACCTGCTGTGCGTCATCACGAAGAACCAGCAGGACGAGAGCTGGGTGCAGTCGAACGCCGGGTTCCAACTGCTGCGCGACGTGTCACGGACTGTGTACCGGCACTTCAATCCGACCGATCCGTGGCGTCCGGTCGCACCTGACGCCTTCCGCCAGAGTCCGTAGCCGCGACCGCGTTCCCGTGGCCCAAGCGGCCCGATCTGCCCCTGAACCGGGCCGGTCGGGCCGCTTTTTCGTGGCTCAGGCCGATGCAAGCCCCAGCGTCCGAAGCCACCCGCACTTTATTTTCTTAAAATATTAACGCGATTCACCTAACGACCTCTTGACAGAGGCGGGGTGAGTTGCGTACCATTGCTCGTCGCCCCGCCTTACTTTCTAAAACGGGGAGCGCTTCCACACCGATCAACCGTTCATTTACTCGGGAAACGACCCCCATGAAGAAAGTTGAAGCGATCATTCGACCGTTCAAGCTCGATGAGGTTCGGCAGGCGCTCGGCGAGTTGGGCGTCCGGGGGATGACGATTACGGAAGTGAAGGGCTACGGTCGGCAGAAAGGCCACACCGAAACCTACCGGGGCAGCGAGTATCAGATCGATTTTCTGCCGAAGGTCAAGCTCGAGATCGTCGTCCCCGACGAGCTGGCTGAAGGCGTCGTGGACTCGATTCTGGATCACGCCCGGACCGGCGAGGTCGGCGACGGGAAGATCTTCATCTACGACGTCGCCGAAGCGATCCGCGTCCGCACCGAGGAAACCGGCGAAGCCGCCATTTAGCCCCGCGCTCCGAAACCGCTCTCTCCCCCACACCAACTTGCGAGACCCCGCCATGCTGACACGCTTCCAACTGGGCTGTTCTCCATCCTTCCGACGACTGCTGCCGCTGCTGCTGATCCTGTTGCTGCTCGTCGCCCTGCCGGCCTTTGTACTGGCGCAGGGCGCGCCGGTCGGTGACCCGAGCGGAGCCGCTACGGGCGGGATCGGGTCGATCACCGCCGCCACGACCGGCTCGCCGACGCTTGCGGAAGTCGCCGCCGAGGCCGGTCATACCAAAGTGGCGCTGAACTTCGTCTGGATGCTAATCTGCGGCTTTCTCGTCATGTTCATGCAGGCCGGGTTCGCGCTGGTCGAGACGGGGCTGACTCGGGCGAAGAACACGGCGCACACGATGGCGATGAACTTCCTCATCTACCCGGTCGGGATGATCGGCTTCTACATCTGCGGCTTCGCGCTGATGATGGGCGGTGTCGGCGGCGTCGCCACGCTCGACGGCGGCCAAACGCTGAACCATTTGGTCAGCATCGACATCGGCGGCAAGACGTTCGGGCTGTTCGGCGGAACCGGGTTCTTCCTCTCGGGTGCGACCTACGACGTGACCGTGTTCGCCCTGTTCCTCTTCCAGATGGTGTTCATGGACACGACTTGCACCATCCCGACCGGCTCGATGGCCGAGCGCTGGCGGATGCCGGCGTTCATCGCCTTCGGCTTCTTCATGAGCATGTTCTGCTACCCAATCTTCGGCAACTGGGTCTGGGGCGGCGGCTGGCTGGCGACGTTGGGCTCGAACTTCGGCTTGGGCCACGGGCACGTCGATTTCGCCGGCTCGTCGGTCGTTCACTTGGTCGGCGGCGTGAGTGCCCTCGTTGGGGCGAAGATCATCGGGCCGCGCATCGGCAAGTTCCGCGCAGACGGCAGGCCGAACGCCATTCCGGGGCATCATGTGCCGATGGTCATGGTCGGCACGTTCATCCTCGCCTTCGGCTGGTTCGGTTTCAACGCCGGTTCGTCGCTGGCCGGTGGCGACCTGCGGATCGCGGTCGTTGCGGTCAACACGATGCTCGCGTCGGCGACCGGGGCGCTGGCGGCGATGTTCTACCTGTGGAAGCGCTACGGCAAGCCCGACCCGACGATGATCGCCAACGGATTTCTCGCCGGTCTGGTCGCGATCACCGCCCCGTGCGCCTTCGTCCCGTCGTGGGCAGCCTGCCTGATCGGCGCGATTGCCGGTATCCTCTGCTGCTGGACCGTCGGCTTCGTCGAGAACACGCTGAAGATCGACGATCCGGTCGGCGCCTTTGCCGTCCACGGGATGAACGGGGCGTGGGGCGTGATCGCGCTCGGCCTGTTCGCCGACGGCACCTACGGCGGCGGCTGGAACGGCGTGGCCGGCAACGTGACCGGGCTGTTCTACGGCGACGGCGGCCAGCTCGCCGCCCAGTTCATCGGGACGCTGACCTGCATCATCTGGGTCGGCACGACCTCGTACGTCTTCTTCAAGCTGGCCGACAAGCTGATGGGCAACCGCGTCTCGGCCGAAGATGAGATCGCCGGCCTCGACCTGCCGGAAGTCGGCGTGCTCGGCTACCCGGAGTTCCAGTTGGCCCGTCCCTCAGCCTACGATCAGATGGCCTACGGTGCCCCCACCGGCTCGGCCATGCACCCGACCGCAGTACCCCCCGCAGCGCCCTCCCACCAACCGACGCCAGTCGAAGCCTGACCAGCCCGCCCCCTACGGATGGGTGGCCGACGCCTTTGCGCCCGACCACCCATCTCCCCTCCGCACAACGGTTGCCCGACCCTCGCCGCCTCTCGGCGAATTGCATCGCTTGGCCCCATTCTGCCGGTCTGTGCGACGGTTCCCTCTGCCCCCAAACGAGACCCTCTGGAGGGTTTGTATGCCCATGCACTTCTCCCTCGTCCCGACCTCGGCAGCCCTGCTCGCCGCCCTCGCGCTCGTCCCAACCGCCGCACGCGCCCAAGCCGTCGGCCCGACGTTCAAAGGGTTCATCGATACCGACTGGTCGAGCAACCTCAACGAAGCGACCGTCAACGGCACGCCGAACTCGTTTGGCGGCAAGGAGTTCGAGCTGGACGTGATGCACCAGACCGGCCGGGTCAGCTTCCGGGCCGACCTGAACGTGTTCCGTTACGACATCAATACAGCGAATCTGATCGAGCAAGCCTACGCCGCCATCGCCATCCGGCCGACGACGACGCTGACGTTCGGCATCTTCAACGCGCCCATCGGCTACGAACTGGTCGATGCGCCCGACCTCGCCTTCTACTCGCACGCGCTCGTCTTCGACTACGGCCTCCCGACCAACGTAACCGGGCTGATGCTGACCCAGACGCTCGGCAAGTTCACCTTCAACGGCTACGTCGTCAACGGCTGGGACATCATCGAGGACAACAACCAGGAAAAGACGCTCGGCTTCCGACTCGGCGCGGCCGATCTCGGCGGCGGCTTCGGCGGCGGCATCAGCGGGATCTTCGGCGACGAGGGCGCACCGGGCAACCGGCGGTCGGTGCTCGACCTCGATTTTGGCTACTCGGGTATGGCCGGGCTGACGCTCGGCGGCGAGGTCAACTTGGGCAGCGAGGCGTTCGGCGACTCGACCTCGAAGTGGACCGGCTTCACCGTCACCGCGAAGAAGGCGTTCGGCAACGCCGCCCTCGCCGTCCGCTACGATTACTTTAAGGACGATCCGGCGTTTGGGCAGAGTCGGCTGGGCTCCGGCAAGATCAACGCGCAGAGCATCTCCATCGCCCCGCAGATGACCTTCGACGAGCGGCTGCTGCTCCGACTCGAAGGCCGCATCGATCTCGGCAGCGAAGACGTGTTCACCGACCGCGACGGCAAATCGACCGGCTCGCAGCCCCGCGTCGCCCTCCAAGCGGTCTATAGCTTTTGAAGATAGGAGTTACGCAGTTCAACCCGGAACAGGCGGTTTCAGCCTGAAAACGAGGATTGGATAAGTCGCCAAGAGATCTCAAAACGGCGTTTTCAGGCTCAATTTGGCACTTTTTCATTTCAACTGCGTAACTCCTAGAAGAGAGCGATGACCGAGGAGCGATGAGCGATGGACAGGCAGTTCGGCGCGATGAAGAATTGCAGATGGATGATCGCGGATTGATGAAACGGCGGCTCTGCGTTCTTGCCGTTCGCCGTTCTTGAACCTCCGCGTGCAGTCGAAGCCAATCTCCGTTCGTGGTGAGCCTGTCGAATCCACAACGGAGCCGCCACCGCCGACCGCGTCCGTTCGCCGTTCTCTTGCCGTGAGCTGACGGCTGATAGCGTTCTTTCTGATCGCCAAAAGCCCGGCTGGGAGCAATCCCGGTCGGGCTTTGGTGTGGATGGGCAGCGGCAGCATCCAAATCGGCTCATGTCTTGCCCATATCGGCCTTTCTATCGCATTTTCGCCGACCTAATCGGCTGTTGCGTCCCAACCGGCCCTGTTTCGCCGGGCCATTGGACGGGACGGCGACGGTCGATTTTCCCGTTTTACCCTGACCCGGAACCTCCATGGCTGTTGTCCCCCGATCTCGGCGCCTCGAGCGCCTATTTCTCGCCCTGATCGCCTGTCTGGCGGTCTTCGGCGCCCGAACTGCCGCCGCGCAGACCGTCATGACCATCGCCGATGCCCGCGCGCTCGGCGTCGGTGCGACGGTGACGGTTGAAGGCATCGTGACGGTCGCCGCCGAGTTCAACGGTCCGTACTACATTCAGGACTCGACGGCGGCCCTTGCCGTGTTCAAGCGGCCGGTTCCGGCGACGATCATTCGCGGCGCGAAGGTTCGCGTCACCGGCAAGTTAGAGGATCGGTTCGGTCAACTCCAGGTCGGCTCGACCGGCCAAGTCATCACGCAGATCTCGACTGGCAACGTCCCGCCAGCGCCGAAGATCCTGACGGTGGCCGAGTTGAACGCTGGCCGCGAGCAGTATGAGTCGCAGCTGGTTCGGCTGAACAACGTGACCTTCGTCCAGACCGGCAATTTCACGACGGTCAGCAGCGGATCGAACTTTCAGGCAACCGACGCCAGCGGTCAGGTCGATGTGCGGATCAACACGACGACCAACATCGCTGGGACGCCGATTCCGGTCGGCCCGACGAACATTCAGGGCGTGGTTGGTGAGTTCAACGGCTTGGCTCAGTTGATCCCGCGCTCGACGACCGACATCAACCTCTCAGCCACCCGTCGGCTGCCGACCGATCTGGTCACGATTCGGGCGGCTCGCGGGCTCGATCTCGGCGACACGGTCACGGTGCGCGGCACGGTCACGTCGAACGATTTCGGCGGCACGCTCTATATCCAGGACGAAACGGCCGGCGTCGCGCTCTACGCCCCGGCGCTGACGATGAACCTACAGCGCACCGACATCGTCAAGGTGACCGGTCGGCTGAAAGACTTCAACGGCGTGCTGGAGTTCGATCCCATCGACTCGCTTCGCGTGGTCGGCACCGGTCCGGTGGTCGAGCCGACTGTCGTCACGCTGGCCGATCTGAATGAGTTCTACGAAGGCTCGCTGGTGCGGATCAACGGCGTCACGTTCGCCCAGAGCGGGACGTTCGCCGGGAACACGAACTACTCGCTCAGCGACGGTACGGCGACCAAAGAAGTCCGCGTGCTGGCCGCGACGAACCTCGTCGGCACGACGATCCCGTCGGGGACGATTTCGGTGGTCGGGATTCTGGGGCAGTTCAAGAACTCGTTCTCGGACAAGTTCCAGTTGCAGCCGCGCTCAACGACCGACCTGATTCGCAGCAGCGGGCCGCAGGTCATCACCCGGCCGATTGAGATCGAACAGACGCCGACAGCAGTGACCTTCGGCTTCACCACGTCGAGCGGCACGCCGGGCGCCCGCTACGGCCGGACGACGGCCTACGAACTTGGTTCGGTCGTCGGCACGACGCTGCCGAGCGTTCCGCCGGGCGACATCGCCGTGCAGCGAATCGCGCTGACCGGGCTGCGGCCGGCGACCGTGTACTACGTCCAGCCCTACGTCGTCAGCGGCGCCGACACGTCGTACACGACCCGGCTGGTCACGATCACCGCCTCGCCCGATTCCGCGACCGGTCGGATCGATGTGTTCTTCAACGGATCGGTTGACAACAGCCGATTCGGCTTCCCCGAGGCGGCGCTGGGCAACGTCGATCTGGCCGCAAAGCTCGTCAACCGAGTCGATTC
>JBBSVG010000127.1:0-6983 GCA_038233775.1 Bacteroidota bacterium
ATACGGGTCGCCGTCGGCGATTCGGGCGCCGGGCGGTTCCGCTTCGCCGTCGGTGGCTCGGTCGGGACCGCCTGGCGCCACGCCGGTCGGCTCGATCTGCGGCAGTCGCTGCCCGGTTCGGACGGCTCGGCGTTCGTTCGGGCCGAGGCCGGGCTGAGCCTGTGGCCCGACGAGCGCTACTGGGGCACCGGTCCGAGCACGGTGGACGGTGACGAATCCGTCTTCGCCGAGTCGCGCCAATCGCTCCGGCTCGGGATCGCTGGTGGACCGCGTCGGCTCCGTTTCGGCGGCGACCTGCGAGCGGTCTGGAGCCGCGTCGCCCCGAGCGGCGACGAGGATGCGAAGCTCGTGTCCCGGTTTCCTGGCCTGATCGACTCGAGTGGCGTCGCCCGGCGCGGCTGGATCGAGGCGACCGTCTCGCTCCAACCGACGGAGATCAACCTGGCCCACCCGCTGCGCGGCGGCTGGGCCAGGTTCGAGATCGGGCTCGGTCGTGGCCTGACGCCGCCGTTCACCGGCCGCGACTGGGTCTGGTCGGGACAGCTCACCAGAGGGATCGAGATCTACAAGGGGCGCGGGCTGATCGGTCGCGCGGTGGTCGATAACGTGGTCCCGTTTCCGGGCTCGGACCCGCCGTCGGACACCGGTCGGCCGGTGCCGTTTGTCCGGCTGCCAAGTCTGGGCGGCTCGGAGCGGTTGCGCGGCTACGAGCGCGGCCGGTTCCGCGACGCCCACGCCGTGTTGCTGCTGGCCGAGTATCGCTTCCCGGTCTGGAACCGGCTGGACGGCGGGCTGTTCTACGAGGTCGGCCAGGTGTCGCACCGGTTCGCCGATCTGGCTCGCGGCCCGCGCCACTCGAGCTACGGGCTGGGGATTCGGATTGCCAGCGACACGCGACAGACCGTCACCCGGCTCGATCTGGCCGCCAGTCCCGAGGGATTCCGCCTGAACTTCGTGCTCAATGGACCGTTTTAGCCGCGCTGCCCGCCGGGTGTTGCTCGTCGCCGCGCTGCTGGTCTCGGGCTGCGGGACGACCCGGCCGCGTCCCAACCGGTTGTCGGCGCTGCCAGCCGTCTGGCGGGCCACGCCGGGGACGGCGGCCGACCGTGACTCGATCCCGAAACCCGACAAGCGAGCGGCCAACGTCGCCACGACGTGGATCTCGCACTCGCTGATCGACCCGCTGCTGCGGCTGGCCGATCTGCCGCTGCACCTTCGCAAGCTGGCCGGTCGGCTGCCCGAGGCCGAGGGCCGAACGGCGTTCGACGACGTGCCGAACTCGACGTGGTTCACCCACCGCAACGATCTGGAACCGCTCTCGGAAGGCGAGATGCGGGCGGGTCCGCCGGGCGACGGTCCACCGGCCGCTGGTGTGTGGTCGGTGATGAGCGCCAAAACCATCGGCGTGACGCCAGGGTTCGCCATTCGTGACGGGCGCGGCGACCGCTACTTGCTGAAGTTCGATCCGCCCGGCCACCCGGAACTGAACAGCGGCGCGGAAGCGGTCGTGACGCGGCTGCTCCACTCGGCGGGCTACCGAGTGCCGGAGAACTTTGTGGTCCTGTTCGCCCCGACCGATCTGGTCGTCGATTCGAGCGCGACGGTCGAGTATTCATTCGGCCACGAGCGACCGTTCACCCGGCGCGATCTCGACCTGTTGCTCCGCCGACTCGACCGGACCGGATCGGGCCAGATCCGCGCCCTCGCCTCGCGCTATTTGCCGGGCAAACCGGTCGGTCCGCTGCCCTATCTCGGTCGGCGCCGCGACGACCCGAACGACCTGATCGCCCACCAGAAGCTGCGCGAACTGCGCGGGCTTTACGCCGTCTGCGCGTGGCTGAACCACGTCGATATCAAGGAAAGCAACACGCTCGACCTCTACGGCGCTTCGGGGCCGTACGTTGAGCACGCGCTGATCGACTTCGGCTCGGCGCTCGGGTCGGGTTCGAGCCGGGCGCACACGGCCAAAGACGGCCAAGCGTACCTGCTCGATTTCGGGCAGATCGCGCTGAACATCGCCACGCTCGGCCTGTATGTCCATCGCTACGAGCGGATCGACTCGACCGGCAGCCCGGCGCTCGGCTATTATGACGTGCGCGATTTCGCGCCCAACGGGTGGAAGCCGCAGGAATCCGTCCCGCCGTTCAGCCGCCGAACTGAGCGAGATGGCCTCTGGGGCGCGCTGCTCGTCTCGACGTTCACCGACCGTCAGATTCGCGCCGCCGTCGAGTCGGGCCGCTACACCGATCCGGCCGACGGCGACCATCTCGCCGGGCAGATCATCGCCCGACGCGACAAGCTCGTCCGCCACTGGTTCGCGCGGCTGGCGCCGTTGACCGGGTTCGAGTCGATGCTGGGCGGCGTCCGGTTCTCGGACCGCGCCGTCGGGTTCGGCAGCGCGACGACCGGGCGGTATCGCTGGCGGCTGCGCGGCGCCGACGGCCGGGCGATTTCCGACTGGATCGAGACGGACGGCGACAGCGGCGGCGCGGTTGAGTTGCGGTTCCCGGCGGCGCTGGCCGAGCAGATCGCGGCAAGCGCCCCGGCGACGGTCGCCGTCGAGATCGTCACGCTCCGACCGACCGGGGCGCTGCCGCCCGTCTGGTTGTACCTGCGGGCTGGGTCCGGCGACCGACCCGGATTGGTCGCCCTCTGGCGCGGCACTCGGCGCGACCGGGGCTGACCTCGCTTGCCCCTGACGACGAACGGCGACCCGGTCGGCCGCTGTTGAACAGGGTCCGACGCCTCTCTCTGTTCCGGTTTCGCCGTTCCGGTTTTCCCCGTCCCCATGCCCGACGACCGCCCCGACGCCGTGCCCGCAGCCGCCCGTGACCGGGTCGGTCGGCTGGCGATGCGTGCGGTCGGCCGACTCGTTACGTTCACTTCCGAGCGCGAAGCGGGCACGGCGACGCTGCTGTTCCTCTACCTGTTCCTCGTCCTCGGCGCCCTGCTGGTGCTCAAGCCGGTCGGCAGTGCGCTGTTCCTCGACGCGGTCGGCGCGAAGGATCTGCCGATCTTGTACGTGCTGGTTGCCGCCGTCAGTGGGGTCGTCGCGCTGGGCTACGGGCGACTGGCTGGGCGCCTCTCCATCGACCGGCTGGTGTTCGGGACGAACATCGTCCTGATCGGCTGTTTGGTTGCGTTCTACCTGATCTTCAGCAGTAAATTCACGCCGCAGGGGCTGTATTACGCGTTTTACGTCTGGGTCAACCTGTTCGGGATTCTGACCTCGACCCAGTTCTGGCTGCTCGCCAACGAAGCATTCACGCCGCGTCAGGCCAAGCGGCTGTTCGGTTTCGTCGGTGCGGGCGGGATTCTCGGCGGGATCGTCGGCGGCTGGCTGGCGAAGTTCTTGGCTGAGACGGTCGGCGCCGAGTCGCTGCTGTTGCTCTGCGCTGGCGCACTGTTCGGCTGCATCGCGCTGCTGTCACGACTCCGGTTGCGCCGACCGCTCGTCGTGGGCGCCCGGCGTCGCGGTCCCGCACCCGGACCGGCCGTGCCGGGGTGGAAACTGGTGGCCGGGTCGCCGTACCTGCGCTTGATCGGCGGGCTGATCTTCATCGGCGTCGTCGTCGTTGCGCTGGCCGAATATGAACTGTCGGCCCTCGCCGCCGCGACGTTCGAAGGTCGAGAGGAGCTGACGGCCTTCTTGGGGTCGTATTACGCGACGCTGAACCTCGTCTCGCTGGTGATTCAATTGGTCGTGACGGGGCGGCTGATCCGCCGTTTCGGCGTAGGTTGGGCACTGGCGCTGCAACCGTTGGCGCTGCTGATGGGCGGCGTCGTGTTGCTCGCGAGCCCGGTGCTGTGGGCAGCGATGGTCTTCAAAGGAGCCGACGGCGCGTTCAAGCACTCGGTCAACCGCTCGGCCAGCGAACTGCTCTATCTGCCGCTGCCGATGGAGATCAAAGGGCGGGCGAAAACCTTTATTGACATCTTTGTCACCCGGCTCGGCGAAGGCGCCGGTGGCCTTGTTCTGCTCGGCATTACGGTCGTCTATCCGCTTTCGGTCCGCTCGGTCACGGCCGTCGCGCTCGGGTTCAGTCTCATCTGGCTGTTCATCGCGTGGAAGCTGCGCGGGGCCTACACCGAAGCCTTTCGCGCCGTGCTGGCCGATCACGAGGGACCAGCCCCGGCCGATCCGCTCTCGACCGGCGAACCGCTCACCCGCGCTGCGCTGGTCGCCGCGCTGACGAGCGAGGACGAGATTCAGGTCGGCCGCGCGCTGACGATCCTGGAGCGGTTGGGCGACAACCTGCGGCTGTTTACGCCGCAACTCGCGCTCTTGCTCGGCCACGACGCCCCGGCCGTCCGGTCGCGTGCGCTGGACGTGCTCCGGTTGGCCCGCGCCATCCGGCTGCTGCCCGCAGTCCGGCCGCTGTTGATCGATCCGGCCCAGCCGGTTCGGGCCGCCGCCGCCCGGTTTCTTGCCGTCCACGACCACGACGCCGCCATCGCCGGCCTGGGTGCCGCCATCGACCCGCTGCTGACGGACGACGACCCCGACGTCCGCACCGCCGGAATCGCGCTGGCCGCCCGCGATCCGGCGCACCTCGACTCGGCCCGCGCAGCGCTTGTCGGCCTGATCGGCGACGACTCGCTCTCCGCTCGACTCGCCGCGACCGATGCGTTTCTGCTGCTGCTGCCCGAGAGCCCGCTGCGCGAGTTGCTGCCGACGTTGCTGATCGACCATGACCCGCGAGTCGTTCGGGCCGCCATCGATGCGGTCGGGTCGGGCAGCGATCCGCGTTACCTGCCGCTGCTGATCTCGCTGCTCGGGCTGCGGCCGTTCCGTCGCGGCGCCGTGCGGGCGCTGCGCTGCTACGAGGCAGACGCCCTCGTCCCGCTCCGCGCCGCGCTGCTCGACGAGCGGTTGACCGTCGCCCATCGGCTCGAGATCCCGAAGGTGCTCGAGCGGATCGGTTCGCGGGCTGCGGCCGACCTGCTGCTCGGCGCCGTGCCGCCGCTGGAGCGCTCGCGGTTGCGGCAGGGGGCGATTCGGGGACTCAACCGGTTGCGCGAGCACCACCCCGAGGTCACGCTCGACGGCCGCCGGGTCGAGCGCGCGCTGCTCTACGAAGCGCGACAGTTGTTTCTCCACAGCACCCGGCTGGCCCCGGTTGCCGCCGGGCAGGGTCGCGACAGCCTGCCGGCCGTCGCCCTGCGCGAGCACATGGACGGGGCGCGGGAGCGGATGAGTCGGCTGCTTGGGCTGATTTACCCGGCGCGTGATATTTTGAATGCGTACCGCGCCGCGCAGAGTCGGCAGGCGTTCGTTCGGGAAAGCGCGCTGGAGTATTTCGACGCGCTGCTGCCCGAAGGCGGCATCCGCTCGGTTATGCTGCCGCTGCTGGCCGATGATTCCGGCGCCCAAGCGCTGGCCCGCGCCGCCGAGCATCTGTTCGGTTTTCCCCAACTCACGCTGGACGAGGCGCTGCTTGATCTGGCCCGAAGCGGCGAGCCGTGGCTCCGAATCGTCGCCGCCAAAGCTGCCGCCGCCGCCGGGCTGTCGCCGCCGCCCGTCGAGGCGCTCGATCCGACCGCAGCGTCCGACCGGTTGCTGGCCTCGCTGACTGCCGAGTTGGTTGCGCTGACCGAACTCGACCCGGCCCGTTTCACCGCCGATGCGTTTCCCGAACCGGCGCTGCTGACCGTGGCCCGCTGGGCGGCCCGGACGGTTCGCGCTCGACCCGATTTGACCGAGGGTGCCATGTCCACGACCGCCGCCGACCGCCCGCCGATGACGCTGCTCGAACGGGTCGCGTTTCTCCGACGCGTGCCGCTGTTCAGCCGCATCTCGACCGAAAACCTGGCCGATATCGGGCAGATCGCCGAGGAGGTCGAGTACCGGGCCGGGACCGTTCTGGTCGGCGAGGGCGATGCGGTCGCTGGCCTTTGGATCGTCGTCAGCGGCGCGCTTGAACTCGAAGGGGCGCAGACGGACCGACCGGCGACCGTCCGGCCGTCCGAATCGTTCGGCGAGCTGCTCGTGATCGACCGCGACCCGTCGCCCGTCACGGTCGTCGTCGCCGAGGGCGGGGCGAGAACGCTGCTCTTGCGCGCCGATGCCGTCGCCGATCTGCTCGAGGACCAGTTCGATCTCGTCCAAGCTATCTTCAGAGCGCTCAGTCGCGCCTCCAAACCCTGACCCTTTCCCGATGCCCCGTCTGCTGCTCCCCGCCCTGTTCGCCCTGCTGACATCCCTTCCGGCCGCCGCCCAACCGATTGCGCCCGGTCCGCCGATGTCCGCCGAGGCGCGGGCGACGGCCGACCGGCTGATCACTGGGGCGCTCGCCGACAGCAACGCCTACAACCGGTTGGCCGAGCTGTGCGACCTGTTCGGTCACCGCCTCAGCGGCTCGCCGTCGCTGGAGCACGCCATCGACTGGATTCTCGCCGGGATGCAGGCCGACGGGCTGGAGAACGTCCACGGCGAACCGGTGAAAGTGCCGCATTGGGTGCGCGGCGTGGGTCGGGCCGAGTTGCTCGGCGTCGGCGCCCGAGCGCTGCACCTGACCGCGCTCGGCGGTTCGGTCGCCACGCCGCCCGCTGGATTGACCGCCGAGGTGCTTGTCGTCGGCTCGTTCGACGACCTCGAAGCCCACGCGGCCGAGGCGAAAGGACGGATCGTCTTGTTCGACGCGCCGTTCACCACCTACGGCCAGACGGTCGCCTACCGGGTGCGCGGCGCAAGCCGAGCGGCGAAGCACGGCGCCGTCGCCTGCCTGATCCGCTCGGTCACGCCGTACTCGCAGCAAACGCCGCACACCGGCGTCATGCGCTACGACACGACCACCGCCCGCATCCCCGCCGCCGCCTTAACGGTCGAGGACGCGATGTTGCTGTCGCGGATTCAGGCGCGCGGGACGCACCCGAAGGTCCATCTGCTGCTGACGCCGAAGATGCTGCCCGACGCCATGTCGCGCAACGTCGTCGCCGAGATTCGCGGCTCGGACCTGCCGAACGAGGTCGTCGCGCTCGGC
>JBBSVG010000128.1:0-6959 GCA_038233775.1 Bacteroidota bacterium
CGACGAGCGCAAAGCCGCGCCGAAGCTCGAAGATTACTTTATCGACCTCGGGCTGCCGACCGAACAGGTCGCGGCGGCCGTGCAGATCGGCGACGTGGTGACGCGGCAGCGCGAGTTGGTCCGCATCGGCGATCTGGTCAACGGGAAGTCGCTCGACAACCGGATGGGGCTGTACGTGATGATCGAGGCGATGCGGGCCATTCAGGGCAAAGGGCACGAACTCGACCTGTACCCGGTGGCGACGGTCCAGGAAGAAGTCGGGATTCGCGGCGCGTTGGTCGCGACCCGACAGGTCGAACCGGACCTCGGCATCGCGCTCGACGTGACGCTCGCCAACGACGTTCCCGGCGTCGGCAAGCACGACTGGATCACCGCGCTTGGGGCGGGAACGGCGATCAAGTTGATGGACGGAACCGGCATCGCCTCGCCGAAGATCGTCGCGCATCTGCGAAAAGTCGCCGCCGAGCGGAACATCCCGGTCCAGATGGAGATCCTGCCCAAAGGCGGGACCGACATGGCCGGGCTGCAACGCGGCGGTCGCGGCGCCGCCGTCGGCTGCATCTCGATCCCGACCCGCTACGTCCACTCGGTGATCGAATCGTGCCACGTCACCGACATTCAGGCGTCCGTCGATCTGCTCGCCGGGTTCATCGAAACCGCCCACACCGCCGATTTCAGCCTCGTCTGACCATGCGCCTTCGCCTTTTTTCGCGGATCGCGCTGCTGGCGCTCGCCGCTCCGGCCTCGGCCCAGACGCAACCCGAGCCGGAGTCGGTTCATCTGGGCAGCACCTATCCGACGCTGGCCGGACTCGACACGGTGCGCTACGACGACGCGAGCGGCGCTTTCAGCCGCGCCACGTTCCCCGTAACGCTCGAGCGGACCGATCTGTACGAAGTCAAAAAGCTGGCGCTGGAGATCGGACCGGTGCTGCTCAACCTGCCGAAAGGCTACTTGGCCGTCGGCCGAACAGCGGTCGGGCCGACGAGCTTGACGCTGCTCTCGGTCGGTCGCGATCTGCCGATCAAGCTGACCCTCGGCGGGACCGGACCGCGACACACCGGCGGGCGGCAGGTCGCCCTCGCCCACGCCCATCTGCGGCTGAACCCGCGCACGCTGGCCGATCTGCTGGCCGGGATCGAGCGCGACGACAAAACCGATGTCACGACGGCCGGGCTTGACGAACGCGATTCGCTCGCGTGGGCGGCTGTCCAGGCGATCCAAACCGCGCGGTTGACGGTCGCGTTTGCCGATTCCGTCACCGGTGCGGTGCAGGTGCCGGACACGAACCTCGTTCTGCTCGACGCCGACAGTCGGTTGGGCGACCGCTACCGCGCCCTCGTTCAGCGGACGCCGCCGCGCATTCTCCGCTCGACGACAAGGCTCCCGGCGCTGCCCCGTCCGCCCGCCGAAGCCGAACCGCGACGACGCGCCTCGACCCGGAGGAAGCCATGACCGCCCCGATTTCGCCGGAAGCGCCGCCGCTGCTCGGTCGCGTGGTTCGTTCGTTTGGCAAGCATTATCTGGTCGATCTGGTCGACGGCGGCGGGCGCGTCGAGTGCGTCGCACGCGGCAAGTTTCGGTTGACGGCAACAGACGCCTCGAACCCGGTCGTCGCCGGTGACGAGGTGCGCGTGCTGATCGAAGGTTCGACGAGCGGGATGCAGGACCGGCGGCAGGGGACGATTCTCGAAGTCCTGCCGCGCCGCTCGCGGTTGTCGCGCAAGGCGACGAGCCATCAGGGCCACGAACACGTGCTGGTGGCGAACATCGACCAAGTCGTCGTCGTCGCGTCGATTGTCCAACCGGACCTGAAGCTCGGCGTGATCGACCGGATTCTGGTCGCGACCGAGAGCCAGAACCTCCCGGCGGTGATCGTGCTGACCAAATCCGACCTGCTCGGTCGGGCCGAACGGAAGGTGATCGAGGAAGTCGCCGACGTGTACCGCGCGGTCGGCTACCCGACGCTGATCGTCTCGACCGTGAACGGCGACGGGATGGCCGAGGTCCGCGAGCAACTGCGCGACAAGGTCTCGACGGTCGCCGGGCAGAGCGGCGTCGGCAAGTCGAGCTTGCTGAACACGATCCAGCCGGGACTGTCGCTCCGCGTCGGCGTCGTCAGCAAGGCCAACGACAAGGGCAAGCACACGACGACCAACGCCGAACTGGTCCTGCTCGACGAACTGAACGGCTACGTCGCCGACACGCCCGGCATCCGCGCCTTCGGCCTGTACGGCATCGCCTCGGCCGACGTGCAGCACCACTTTCGCGAGTTCCGGCCGCTGCTGAACAGTTGCGGCTTCTACAACTGCACGCACATCCACGAGCCGAAGTGCGCCATTCGGGCCGCCGTGGACCGGGGCGAGATCGACGAGGGGCGCTACGACTCCTACGTCGGCATCCACGCCTCGCTCGTCGAAGAGGAAGCCAACCAGTTCAAATCCGGCCTGCGGATGTAGCGGGGAAGCTGGCGGCAACTGGAGCTGACGGCAACTGAAGCTGACGGCTATCAACTATCAGCCGTCAGCTAACGGCAAGAGAACGGCGACAGAAGTGGACGGATGCGGTGGCGACTTTCGTGGATTCGACAGGCTCACCACGAACGGAGATAAACGGTCCTTTTATGCGCCTATTTTCGAGACTTTACATCAGCCGACAGATCATGGCAAGACACGAAAACGGCCCGAGCCTCGGTAATGAGACTCGGGCCGTTCTGTGTTTCTTGCCGTAAGCTGATAGCTGACGGCTGATAGCGGTCAGCTTCTTTGATAGCTTTCTAAAACAACCCGAACCGCTTCTTCTTCTTCGGCTGCGCGGCTGACGAATCGGTCGGCGCGGCGCCCGAGGCGTCGGTGTCGGTCGGGGTGTCGGCTTCGTCGTCGTCCGGTTGCGCCGGTTCGGCGGCGGGCGGTGGGTTGAGCGGGATCGTCTTCTGGCCCGCCTCGACGGCCGCGTAGATCTCGCTGATGAGTTGGTCGAGCATCGCGTGGAACGGCTCGGCGGCGCCCTGACGGGCCATTTGGGCGACGAGCATCGCATCGCTCGGCTTGCCCAACCCCATGTAGCCGCGCGCGAGATTGTGCAACAAGCGCGGGTCGGCGGTGCGGTCCTTCTTCAGCGGTTCGAGCAACTCGACCATCTCGTCGAGCCGGTTGGCCCGGCCGAGTTCGCCGGACCAGTTGATCAGCACCTCCGGCTCGTCCGGCTGCCGCTCGGCGGCGCGTTGGAAGAAGTCGATGGCCCGATCCACGTCGGCCAGTTCGGGCACCTGCGCGTGGAGCATCCCAAGCATGACCAGCGGACGCCACGCGAGCGGGTTCGCCTCGGCCATCGCCTCCATCTCGGCCAGCGCGTCGGGCAGACGGCCCTCGTTCTGCGCCGCTTGGTAGAGCAGCGTTAAGGCGCCGGACTCGTTCGGATCGAGCGCGAGCACCTTCCGGGCGGCGGCGGCGACGGCTTGATGGTCGCCCTGCATCCCGCGCACTTGGGCGAGGTTCATCTCGAGCGCGAGATCACCTGGATTCCGCTTAATCGCCGAGCGGAGCACTTGCTCGGCCTGCGGCAGTTGGCCCATCTGGACAAAGCAGCCGGCCAGAATCGACTCGATCCCGTCGGCAGGCGGACCGCCGAGGGTCCGCAGCCGCTCGGCCGCCATCCGCGCCTCGGCCGGGAAGCCGTCGCGCAACAGCCCTTCGGCGAGTTGTCGCAGCGTTTGGGGGTCGTTGCCCGCCTGCTGGACCATGCCGCGAACGGCCTGCTGGAACTCGGCTCGCGGGATGAGCAGCGGGTTGCCGTGCTCGTCGAGCACCTGAATCAGATCTTCGGGTTTCTGGCCGTTGGCGAGGCCATTGGTCGGGGGAAGCGGTTGCGACATGGAATCCACAGGTTCGATTTAAAAAAATCCAGCAGCGGTTCAGTTTGGCGCCGCCGATTGGGCCAGCCTCCAGGCGCGGGCCTCGTCCTGGGTGGCGAACAGCGGCGTATCGAGCGAGGCTTGGGTGTCGCCGTCGAGCAACCGGGCGATGTAGCGACGGGCGTCGGCGGCGCGGGCGAGCCAGATCTCGCCGAAGCCGCGCACATGGCCCGGCACCTCGAGCGCCCGAACGGCGACCCAGTAATCGGGGAATTGGCCGCGAATGGCGGGCAGCACGACGCCACTCTCGTACCATTCGCGGAACGACTGGGCGTCTTTCGTCCACCCGTCGCGGTTTCGCAGCCACATCATCCGGCCGATCAGACCGAGCCCCCAGCCGGTCCGGGCCAGCGGCGCGACCGGTCCCCAGAGCGTCGAACTGACCGCTGGCGTGAGCGAGAGCTTGTCGCCGCGCCTCTCGTCAAGCCCGTAGCGGCGACCAAGCGCGGCCAGCCGGATCGGGCTGGTCAGCGTCCGGGCGACGTAAACCGAGTCTTTGATCAACATCGCCCGGTGCAGGTTGTGCAGCACCGCTCGGGTCGCTTCGACGCCGGGCGACGGATCGGATTTGTGGACGAGCAGGACGACGTCGGCGTAGTGGGTCGCGTAGCGGAGTCCGCCCCACGTCGCCAGATCGGCCATCCGGCGGACCAGACCGGCGCATTCGCCCTCACTCAACCGGTTCAGCGCGGAGACTCGGGCTTGGGCCATTTCGGGGAACTGCTCGGCGGCGGTCTTGCCCAGCGCCTCGCCGACGAGGGCCGTCATCTCGGCCATGACCGTCGCGTAGGCCGGTTCGCTCAGCGTCCCGATCTCCGGCTCGGCGACGGGCGTCGGCTGGCCCGGTGCGGCCATCCGTCTGGCGGCGGCCACGGCCCGACCGCTCTGGAACGCGGCGCTGAGGGCGAACCCGGTCATCGGATCGCTCCCGGCCAGTCCGGCGTGGACCTGTTCGGCGCGAACCGGGACCCAGCCGCGACCGTAGGCGATGCCGAGCAACCGGGCAGCGAGTTCGGCCGGATCGCTCGACTGGGCTTCACCGGGCAAGCTGCCGCGAGCGTCCTCGAGCACGAGTTCACGGGTCCAGCCGGTCAGGCGCGGGTCAGCCGGGGCGGCGGGACCGGTCGCGGCGGGCCGGTGGAGCACAAGGGCCGTCCGCTCGTGGCTGGCGACCGGCATCTCCGACACGACCGCCCACGGGTCGAGCCCGATGATCAGATCGGCCTTGCCGACCGGGATGCGCGGCGTCAGCGTCAACCTCGGGTGAAAGAACTGGACGTGGCTGACGACGACATCGTCCGGCCGAACCAGACGGCGCAGCGCGACCTCGTGACCGGCCAGGCGGCCCGCTTCGGCCAGCGCCGTGGCGACCACGCCATCGTCGCCGATGACGAGCACGGTGAACGTCCCGTTGGCTAACCGGTTGGAACGGTTCGGTTCGGGCAGCACGTCAGGCATCAGCGGCTCGGGCACGACGGCGACCGGCGGCGGCGGTGCCGTGCGTCGAGACAGCGTTCGCTTGCCGATGGCCGGTTCGCCGCCGCCGCCGCCCGGCTGACCGGTGCCTCGCTTCAACCGGACCGTGACGAACGACGGGCACGCCTCGGGGTGGGCGTGTTTCGGGTCATCGGCCGACGAGCCGGGGGCGACGGCGATCCGGGGACCGAGCGCAGTCGCGACGGCGCCCCAACCGGCCGCATCGCCGTCGCGCAGCCAGCAGGCGTGGCAATACTCGCAGATCTCCGGGACAATCGCCAGATGCGTCCCGCTCGGCAGCGTGGCCGCCTCGGGTCCGGTGATGCTCAACCCGGCGTCGCCCGTCGGCAGGCGGTACTTCGAGACGCGGTCGATCAAAGCCAGCGCGGCGGCAAGCTCGGCCGGCTGCTCCTCGCGCAAGACGCCCTCGCTCCGCATGTACAGCCCAGCCAGCAGTGACATCACGCCGGGGACATCGAGCGCGACCCGATCCGTCCCCGGCAGCCCGGTTGGAAACGTGCCGCCGTGGACCCGAGCCGGGTCGATCTGCTCGCGCAGCCACGACTCGACGAAGCCGCCAGTGGGTTCGAGCACGATCAGGTGACCGACGAACGAGGCGTAATCGGCCACCGACTCCGGCTCCGGCGGCCAAGCGCAGCCGAGCTTGAAGATCGGCGCCTGATCGTCCATCCCCAGCTCGTGCAGCGCGTGCTGCAACGTCGTGTAAGTCGATCCGCCAGCGACGAAGCCATAGCGCGGCTGCTCGAGCACCTCCGGGTAGAGAATCGTGTTCACCCCCGCCCCCGCCACGGCCGTCGTCAGCGCCGACGGATCGGGCAGTGCGTCGGCGACCGGCTCGGGCAGCGGTCGCGGCGAGACGTTTTGCCGCAACCCGACCGTCGCGATGGCGTCCATCTGCTCGCCCGTCACCAGCAGCGCGACGGGTCGGCCGCCGGTTTCGGTCACGTACGCGGCAATGGCGATCCAGTCCTTGATCTCCTGCGGCAGACTCGGTTCGAGCGCGGCCACGTTCTGCTGCTGCAACCGACGCAGCACGCCGTCGATGGCGGTCGCGTCGGGCGCCACGAGGGCGACGACCAGCCCCGCGCCGGCCCCGTCGGGCAGCGACCAGTCGCCGGTTGCCGTCAGCGCCAGCAGCGTCCTGATCGTGTCGGCGCCGTCTTGGGCGAGCACGGCCGCGACGCTGGTTTCATCGGGCAGGACGAGCAGATCGAGGCCGCTCGCGTGCAGCGTCGGCCGGTGCGGCTCGATCCGCTCGGCCAGCGGACCGGCGAGGACGAGAATCCGCCCGAACCCGGCCTCGAGCGCGCCCTTGACGAGCAACGACACGCCGTCGAGCAAGGCGGTGCCGGTGGTGCCGTCGAGCGGCATCGGCGCAGGCGGGGCGGCGGACCAGACTGGCGGGTGCACGGGCATGGGCAGCGCGGAGGCAGAGGCGGCGGGATCGGCGACGCTCCTGAGACGGGGAGCAGACGAACGCGGCACCGGGCGATCAGGACGGGGGTCTGATGGGATCAAGATAAGGCGCCGGGCGCGGATTTCAACGACC
>JBBSVG010000129.1:0-6930 GCA_038233775.1 Bacteroidota bacterium
CCGTTCGTCATCGACGCGCACATGCTGCTGGGTGAGTACTACTTCCAGCCGCCCTACGTCGGCACGCCCGAGCAAGACCTGCGGCTGGCGGCGCAAAACTACCGCGACGTGATCCGGCTCGCTTCGGATACGGCTCGCACGGGTGGGAAGATCTCGCCGCGCTACAATCAGGCGCTGTATAAGCTCGGCTGGAGCTCATACCGATTGGGCGACTTCACCGACGCGATTCTGCGCTTCACGCTGCTCAACGAGGATATCACCTACGCGAAGCTCGCCTTCCGCAACCGGTTGATGCCGGACTTCGTCGTGCCCGAACTGATGCCCGACGCGGTTGAGTACATGGGCGTCTCGTTCGTCGAGGCCGGGCAGAAATCGGGTGCGAAGGACGGTGTTGAGAAGGCCAAGGCGTTCTTCGACGTGCTCGGTCGGCGTCCCTACTACGAGCCGCTCGTCTGGGACAAGATGGGTGACGCCTACAGCGAAAGTGCGGAGCACGAGCGGGCAGCGGCAGCCTATGGCGCCCTGTTGGAGCGCTACCCCTCGCCGCAGGATTACCCATACGCCCCGTTCGTCGCCCAGAAGGTGGTCGATCAGTACGTCCTGCTCGGTCAACCCTACGAAGAGAAGCAGTATCTGGCGCGCAAGCGGTTGTTCGAGGGCTACAACCCGACGACCGAGTGGTATCGCGGGCTTGCCCAGATGGTCATCAACAAGGACTACGCAAAGGTTCTGAACCAGCCCATCGAGCGCGACACGCTCCGGGCGGTGCGCGACCTGACCAAGGGCGCCCAAGACTACAATATCTACTTCAGCATCCAGAAAGGCGATGTGCTCAGCGGTCGCACGGCAGTCTCGGCTGAGTTGATCGCTGCCAACGGAGGCCGCGCGGTCGGCGACGCGCAGACCTACTACCGCCGGGCCGTTGACGACGCCGATGCGTACCTGCGGGTCTTCGCCGCCTACGATTCGACCGTCGGAAGCTACCTGGTCGAAGACACAACCTCGTACGATATCATGTGGAACCGGGCGTTCGTCCTCGACACGAGGCTCAATCAGCCGGTCGATGCCTACAACGCCTATCTGGAGGTCAGCCGGAACTTCATCTCCAACCGCTGGCGCCGCGACGCCGCGCTGAACGCGATCTTCTTGGCCGATTCGCTCTATGTGCTGGCTGTGCAGAAGCGCGACACGGCCTATGCATCTCTGGCCGGGAACAGTTCCGATCAGTCAAGCGGTGGTCGGCAGTCGGGGCTGCGGATTCGGCGGTTCATCCCGTTCGGCGATCTGCTCAGCCTGTCTCAGGCCGAAGCGATGCGGGTTAATGCCTACGACAACTTCTCCCGACTCTACCCGCAGGATGAGCGGACGCCGAAGCTGCTCGAACAGGCGGCGCTGCTGTACTTCGTCCGCAATAATTTCGATGCGGCCGAGCAGTACTACTACCGGCTGGTCAAGTTCTACCCGAACCGACCGCTCGATCCGGGTCTGCTGGTCGATCTGACCGACGGGTACTTCTACGCGAAGCTCTACCGCCGCTCGGAACAGATGGCGCGCAGCCTGTACACGCTCAACACCGCCTCGGCCGCGCAGAAGCAGTTTGCGCTCGACCGGCTGGGCGAATCGATCTACTACCACGGTCGCAAGTACGAGGTGACCGGCGACAGTCTGGCCGGTGTCCCGTCGCGGTTGAGCAGCACGCTGCCCGAGCCAAAAGAGCAGACCGACACGACGACGGCCAAGCCAGCCACGCCAGCGACCCGACGTCGCACGACCCGACGCCGCACCGGTAGAGGTCCGGCCGGACCGGCGATTGAGGACGGACTCGACGCGACGGTGGTTGACACGATGGTTTCGGTGCCCATCGACACCGTTCGGGCAAAGGCGTACTACGCCGCTGCGGCAAAGGAAAAGGTCCGCGCCTTCGAGCAGGTGCCGACGTGGCGCGGCGCCAAGACGTCGCTGTTCGAGGCGGCACTCGATTACGAGAAAGCCCGCGATTACAGCGCCGCCAACGCAACCTATGCCCGATTGATCCAGGCGCAGCCGAGCGACCGGCAGCTGCTGGTCAACGCTTACAAGAACACGGCGGCAAACTACGTCGCGCTGAACCGGCCGCTTGACGCCGCCAAAGCATACGAGGGGATCGCCGACTCGTTCCCCGACTCGTCGGCCCTTGCGGAGCGGAGCTTGTACGAGGCCATCGCGATCAACGCTCGGAGCAACAACTATCAGGAATCGCTGCGGTTGAGCGACAAGTATGCACAGCGGTTCCCGAATTCGCAGTACGCCCGTGATGCGGTCGCCAGCAAAGCGGTGTACAGCCAGAAGCTGGGCAACACCGAAGCGACGCTGCAAGCCTATAGCGAGTTCATCCGCAAGTATCCGAACGATCCGCTCTCGATCTACTATATCTACAAGCGGGGCGATGCGTACACTCGCGCCGGCCAGAGCGCGCAGGCAGAGACGGAGTATCGGGCGGCCATTGCTCGCCATCAGGCGCAGATCAAGGCGAAGGGAGAGGGCAACGTCTTCTACGCAGCGGCCAGCGCCGAGCAGTTGAGCAACACTGCGATGGCCCGTTATATGGCGATGGAGGTCCGGCCGGCGACGGCGACAGCCGACCTTCGGGCCAAGCAAGCTGCCCGCGATGCGATGCTCGCCCAGCAACAGGCAATCATCGCCATCGGCGGCGTCCAAGCGGTGACGGCCATCTACAATGTCGGCGTGATCAACGAAGCGTACGCCCAGGCGTACCTGAAGCAGGATCCGGCGGCGCGTGGAACGACTGGTTCGAAGCTGGCCGTGGCCCGAATTGATGTCAACGACGCTGGTGCTGGTCTCTATCAGGGCGCAGTCGATCAGTACTCCAAGGCGATCACGCTGCTGTCGAAGCTGCAGACGCAGTTCCAAGAGCGCCGCAACACGCTGACCGGACCGGACGCGACGAAGCGGCCGGACGTGGGCGACGGGATCGAGCGGCAGTCGCAGGCCCAGCGCCTCGACAGCGCCGTTGCTCTCGCCGGACGGTATGTGGCTCAGGCGAAGGACAAGGTGTCGGAGGACTACTTCCGCATCGGCGAACTGAAAGAGAAGAACATCGAGGAGTTGGCTCAGACGCCGGTTCCGGCCAACTTGAACCGGTTCGCCGCGCTGGCTTACCGGGGCAACGTGACCGACAAGCTGGTTCGGCCACGGGTTCGCGAGGCGATCACCGCCTACAACAACGCTATCACCCAGTCAACCAAGCTCGGGATCGACAACAGCTACCTCAACCAGTCGCGCGACCGGTTGGCATCCCTCGGCACCCGACTGGCTGACGATTTTGCCAAGCTTGCCTTCGAGACGAATGCCGTGTTCGACTACTACCGAAACGAGTATGCGAGCCGACTGAACACGTCCAAGGAGCCGGGGAACATCAACGACATCGTCTCGGCGCTGGGACTGGCGGTGGATCGGAACCTGGAGTACGGCAACCGCGCCGTGCAGGAGTACGATGCGGCTTATACCACCTTCGAGCAGCTCAACCTGAGCAGCGACCGGGTTCAGCGGCTCGGCGAGCAGGTCGCCAAGTTCATCTACGATCTCGGCACGCAGGACTTGGCGAAGGCGGATGAGGTGACGCAGCAGGCAGCTGGCTTCGCCCAGCAGGAGAGCCAGAACGATAACCTGTACTGGTACGGCGATGCGGCGCAGGACTTCAAGGGTGCCGCCGACAAATACCGCAAGGCGGGCACCGACGTGCTTGGCGTAGGCGATCAGTTCCGCAGCCAGCACAACGTGAGCAACGACTACATCAACCGGATCGGCGACGCGCTGCGCAACGCCGGCAGCTCGTCGTCACAGCCTGCACCCAGCCCGGCGCCGGTTGCACCGACCGGTGGCAACACTGTCGCGCCGAGCCAGCAGCAACTGGCCCCGACCGACAACACGACGCCGGCCGACACGACGCCAGCTGACACCACCACACCCGATGCGGCCGACACGAGCGACGACCAGCCGATGCAGTCGGCACCGGCCGACAGCACGGGACAGAACCAGTAGTTCCCCGATCCACAGAGAAGAGGTCGAGATGAAAAAGCATGTGCTGTGGATGGGGGCTCTGGTCGCCCTCTTGCTGGTCGCCGGGGTTGGTGACGGTTGGGCGCAGACCACACCGTCCGAAGGTGGAACGGTGCTGCGGCTCGGACGGCGGCAGATTCAGGCCCAGTTTCGTCGCCCTCGGGTGTCGATTAACGTGGCCCGGCTGGCGCCGGAGGTGAACGTCAAGAGCCAGACGCTCAAGACGTTCGAGGACGAGATCAAGGAACAGCCCAAGCGGATGTTCTATCTGGGTAAGTCAGAGGTTCCGCCGGCGGAAGTCAAGCCTCGTGAGGTGTTGAAGCGGCGACGGGAGTAACGGATCCGAACGCACGGATCGGCCAGACAGAGAAATCTTTGTCGGCCGGAAATGGTCTGAGCAGACTTTCGGTTTAGGGCGACAGGTTCGATGCGCAACGCATCAGGGGCCTGTCGGGAGATGGCACCGGGGGGCCGGGTTTTCGAGCCGAGGTCGCGCTGTCCCCACATAGTTTCATACGGGTTCGGTACCAACACTCAGGAGGTTTGGCATGTTGACGATTGGGAGCATCACCCCGGTGACCGCGTTATTGTTTCAGGATGTGGCGGCACCTGCTGCACCGGCTACCGCCCGTGGCGGGGGCCGTTTCTTCGAGCTGTTCCTCAATTCGTTCCGCTGGGAACAGGCCGGCTCGGCCTTCATGTGGCTGATCCTGCTCGTCGGGATCATCGCTCTGGCGATTGCCATCGAGCGGTTCTTCTACATTTTCGTCAAGAGCAACGTCAACGCCGACCGGTTCATGGACCGCATCCGGCAGTTGGTCCTGTCGAACAACCTGAAGGAAGCCATCGCCCTCTCAGAGAGCGCGAAGGAGAAGGCGCTGCCGTACGTCGTCCTGCGTGGTCTGCGTCGGGCGGAGAGTGCCAAAGACTTCCGCGACATCCAGAACGCGGTCGATGAGGCCACGCTCGAGATCCTGCCGCGCTTGCAGGCGCGAACAAACTATCTCGCTGTGCTCGCCAACGTCGCGACGCTGCTGGGTCTGACCGGGACGATCTTCGGTCTGATCATCGCATTCGATGCCGTCTCCAGCACCAGCGTGCCGGCCGCCCAGCGGGCGAACTACTTGGCGCAGGGCATCTCGGCCGCCATGCAGACGACGATCATGGGCCTGTTCGTCGCCGTTCCGACCCTGCTGCTCTACACGGTCATCGTTAACCGGACCACGCAGATCGTCGATGAGATTGACGAGCACACCGTCAAGCTGGTCAACCTGTTGACGGGCTACCGACCGGTGTCCTGAGCACTCTCGATCTGATGGAGTTCCCGAGTTCCCACAGTGGGAACTCGGGAACCGTTGCGATAGCTCAGGCGTAGAACAGACAAGCAACCCCGAACAGGGGCCGACCGAGAGGTCGCCCCGAGCTCAACCGGAGCAATTCTATGGCGTACAAACCCAGCGCGCGGCGTAAATCGACCAACGCCAACATCGAGCTGAACATGCTGCCGGTGATGAACCTGATGGTGGTGCTCATTCCGCTCTTGCTCAGCGCCTCCGAGTTCGTCAAACTCGGCGTCATCTCCCTCGATCTGCCCACGGGGACGGAAGGGGGCGGAGAAACTACGCCGCCGGACGAGACCAAGCGGACGCTTGACATGATCGTCCTCATCACGAAGGACGGGTTCGCCATCGACAAGACCGGGACGTTCGTCAAGGGCCTCGACGGCAGCAACCTCGCCGTGTCGAAGAAGGACGGAGCGTATGACTACGCTGGGCTGAGCGCTCGCCTCCGGCAGATCAAAGACGAGGCGGAAGCGGAGAATGTGTACAGCGATCTGGATCAGGCGCGCGTCACGGCCGATGCGGACACCCAGTACGACACGGTCATCTCGACGATGGACGCGATTCGTGTGATGCAAGACGCCGAAGGGCGGTTCGTCCCGATCTTCCCCAGGGTATCGTTGGGGGCCATTCTCGCCCCGTGATCGGTCGCAACCGGCAACCCGTCAAGCCCGCTTCTTTCGTTTTCCTGGAGATAGACCATGGCGTTCAAACCGTCCGCCCGTAAGCCCAAGCGTCGGCAGCAGGAAGAGGCAGGCCTGTCGCTGACCTCGATGATGGACATGATGACCATCATCCTGCTGTTCCTCATCCAGCAGTTCAATACCGAGGGCAACCTTGCGACTCAGTCGGAAGATCTGACCTTGCCGGAGGCGCTCGCAACGTCGAAGGCAAATCAGGCGCTGAACATCGCCATCACCCACGACCACATCCTGGTCGACAACCGGGTCGTTGCGACTGTGGCCGAGGTTCAGGCAGCAAAAGGGTACGATGTGCCCCAGCTTCACGCGGTGCTGGATAATCGGGCTACTCGACTCATGAAGCTGAATGAAAAGCTGTTCACCGGCGAGGTGCTGATTCAGGGCGACAAGACCACTCCGTACAGCGTGTTGACGAAGGTGATTTACACCGCAGGGGCTTCCGGCTACAACAAGATCCGGTTGCTGACGGTCAAGAAGGGTGAGTAACCAACAGACCGTTCGGCTGAGATAAACAAGGATGGCTATGGCACAGTTAGATCAAGACGGTCGGGGGCGACCGGCAGCCGCCCCGCTCACGCCCCGCCCCGCAGCCGGGACGGGACGGGTGATGACCTTTCCGAAGGAGATGGAGCGAGGCCTGTTCGACAACGTCGACCGGCGGTTCATCCGCATCCTGCTGCTCTGCCTGCTGTTCGTCTATGGCGGGATGATCCTCCTCGTGGCGACGCACAGCTCGTTGAGCGAAGTGGATGTGTCGGCCAACGACGAAGCGCTACAGCGGTTGCTGAGCGACACCGTCCAAGTGACGCTCGACCCGAACGCCTTCGAGC
>JBBSVG010000130.1:0-6918 GCA_038233775.1 Bacteroidota bacterium
CGCCGCCGCGCAGCAAGCGACGATGCGGACGCTGGAGGGGTTGCGCAAGCCGATTCGCGGCGTCGTCGGACACAACATGCACCTGCGCCGGGTGCCCGAGCTGGAGTTTTTCCTCGACGACACGATGCGCTATGTCTCGCCGATGAACGATTTGCTCGACAAGGTTCGCCAAGAGCGCGAGGCCCGAGAAGGCACTGCCTCGAAGTCGGATGATACCGACGCAACCGACACCGACGCGCTGACCGACGAGTCGGCCGACGATGAATTGACGGACGACGACTCGACGGACGACGACTCGACGGACGATGGACGCAGCTGAGTTGCCGTTTCCGCTCGTCACCCGAACGACCGATTTAAGCGCGGTCGATTGGGCGGCGGGCGCCGTCGTGCTGGTCGATAAGCCGCGCGATTGGTCGTCGTTTCGGGCGGTCAGCCGACTGCGCCGGGTTGCCGGATTGCGGAAGATCGGTCACGCGGGCACGCTCGATCCGCTCGCCACCGGTTTGCTGATCCTCTGCACCGGCCGAGCGACGCGCTCCATCGACCGGTTCATGGGACTGCCAAAAGTTTACACCGGAACGATTCGCCTCGGCGGGACGACGGCGAGCTACGACGCCGAGATGCCGGTCGAGCACGAAACCCCGACCGATCACCTGACGCCAACCGACATCACCGCCGCGCTGCCGCTGTTCATCGGCGAGATTCGCCAAACGCCGCCAATGTTCAGCGCGATCAAGCAGAACGGGACCGCGCTCTACAAACTGGCCCGCAAAGGCGAGACGGTAGAGCGACCCGAGCGGACGGTAACGGTCACGTCGTTCGAGTTGACCCGGATCGCGTTGCCCGATCTGGACTTCCGCATCGCCTGCTCGAAAGGGACGTACATCCGTTCCATCGCCCACGATTTGGGCGCTGCGCTCGGCGTCGGCGGCTACTTGGCGGCGCTGCGGCGGACCCACATCGGCGATTTTTCGGCCGACGATGGGTTGACCGCCGACCAATTGGGCGGCGTCCTGTTCCGTCCCGCGCCGACCGCTGCCGACCTGCTCTGACCGATCCCGCCCCGTGCTCATCGCCCGCGATCTCGACGGCATCCCGCGCCACCCCGGCTCGGTCGTGACGGTAGGCACCTTCGACGGCATCCATCGCGGCCATCAGGTCATCCTGTCGGAGATCGTCCGACGCGCCCGCGCCCGCTCGGGCCGCAGCGTGCTGATCACGTTTTTCCCGCATCCGCAGGAAGTCCTGCGCGGCACCGGACCGGTCCAATTGCTCACACCGGCCGACGAGCGGGCCGCGCTGCTCGACCACATCGGGCTTGATCTGCTCGTCGTTGTCCCATTCACCCGCGACTTTTCGATGCTGTCCTCGACCGAGTTCGTCGAGGATGTGATTGTGCGTCGGGTCGGGTTGGCGGAAGTCGTGCTCGGCTACGACCACGCGTTCGGGCACAACCGGGAGGGGAGCGTCGAGACGTTTCGCCGACTGGCGCCGACGCACGGGTTCGCGGTCGATCAGATCGAGGCGGTCGAACTCGACACGGCTGTGATCTCATCGAGCCGGATTCGGGCGCTGCTCCGCGACGAGGGCGACGTGCGCCGGGCCGCCGATTTGCTCGGCCGACCGTATCGCATCGCCGGTGAGGTCGTGCAGGGCGACCAGCGCGGCCGGATCATCGGCTACCCGACGGCCAACCTCGCGCCGACCGATCCGGTCCGCAAGCTGCTGCCCCGTCGCGGGGTGTACGCCGTCCGGGCGACGCTGCCGGACGGGACGACGCGCGGCGGGATGATGAACCTCGGCACCCGCCCGACCGTCCGGCCCGACCAGCCGGAGAGCATCGAGGCGCACCTGTTCGATTACTCCGGCGACCTCTACGGCCAACCGCTCGCCCTTGATCTCGTCGCCCGACTCCGCGATGAGCAGAAGTTCGCCAGCCTCGCCGCCCTCACCGCCCAACTCGCCCGCGACGAATCCGCCGCCCGCGCTGTGCTTGCCTGACGGCTCTCGTCGCAGCTCTTTAGGCCATCAGCTTACAGCACAACCCAGCGCTGGTTTCAGGATGAATCGATCAGCGATCATATGGATTTTCCAGAGATAAAGCACGGGCATCTTGTTTTCCGTGTGGATCTAAAAAGCCATATTTGTCTAAGACTTCCTTCGCATCGACCGGATATAGGCGAGATTTGCCGGAGGAGTCATTTTTGACCAAGACAGAATCAAAGTCCATAGAGGTAAAGATGTCATAGCTGGATGTGTCTCGCAGTTGAATCGTCCATGTTTGTTCTGCTGATGAACCCGCCTCGAAATTGACCGGTTGTCGATAAATCTTGAGACTGTTGTTCGGAGTAGAACTCAATTCTGCATCAGGAGACAGCAAAACGACGCCTTTGTTGGAAGATCGTTGCTGCTGCGTTAATAGATAGAGCGTTACATTCCCCTTGCCGACAAACTTTGGTCGATAGTGCGTGATGAGCGTGATGGGTCGATCCAGAATCGCTGTTGACGATGAAGTCGAAAGCGTGGCAAGGCCTTCGAACATGGGTTCCCCCGTGTCAGGTGAGGTCTTCATGCCGGTAGGTGCGGCTTCGCAGCCTGAAAGGACCAAGATTGCGAGAAGTGAGAGCTTACGCATGAGGGGCCTCTTCAGGAAATTGGTGGAGACGCAGAACACCTGAATGAAGCCGCGCCGCGAAGCGACTGCGGCTTGGACGAAGGATTTAGGTGCGGCGATAGAAGACAATGAAGTTCTCGGCAAACGCAGGTTGGGTGACGTGCTCGCGCCACCCCGCAACGGACGGGAAGTGCTCAATCAGCGCGACTTCCCACGACGCAAAGCCGGGTTGCTCTTCGCAGATCAGCAACGGCCCGCCCGCGTCCTCCACTCGAAACCACACGTCGTCGAAAGTAATCAAGTCGCGCTTGAACGCTGCGATGGCGTGCACATCAGCCCACTCGACGCGGCGCTGGCCTACAGAAAAGCCCGATGCGTCCACGGCGATGACCGGCCATGTCGGCTGACGCTCTCGAAAAAGCCATTTCTTCAAGCGCTTGAGCGATTCCACGGTGCACATAACGGCCAAGTTCAGCAGCAGCGGTGTACCGGTGAGTTGAAAGAACAGAAACGAATCATGCCCCTCCGTCTGCTACAGCGCTTGGTTCGACGTCTGCGACCGCGAACACCGCCGACGAGCGATCAGCCCCTTGGATTCGCACCACCGTGAACTGCGACGGTCCGCTCTTGAACGCTACCAAGTACAGCTCTCCACGCTTCGCCTTCTTTGTCGCCCACTTGAGGACCGCTTGCTCCGGCTCGATATCCGGTGGGAGTCCTTGAAGGGCGGCCACCTCCCGCCGCTCAGGATAGCAGGCGGTGGGCAAGAACTCGTCGAACCCGTCGGACGCAATGACACGCTGGGTAATGGCCGCAAACTGCTCAAGAGTCATCGCGCCCTCTGCCGCCGAATGACAAACTCACTCGCCCGCCCGTCCGGCCCGACCAGCCGGAGAGCATCGAGACGCACCTGTTTGATTACTTGGGCGACCTCTACGGCCAACCGCTCGCCCTCGATCTCGTTGCCCGCTTGCGCGACGAGCAGAAATTCGCCAGCCTCGCCGACCTCACCGCCCAACTCGCCCGCGACGAATCCGCCGCCCGCGCTGCGCTTGAGTAGCTGAGAGCTGGAGCGGTATCTAGAGAGGTTTGAACCTTGCCTGAGCAAAGGCAACTGTTGCTGTTGCTCATCCAAATGCCATCGCCTTATGCCCAAACCCTACTCGTTCGACCTGCGACAGCGGGTGCTGGCCGCCTGTGATGAAGGTCTGCAAACCCGCCAACAAATCGCCAAACGGTTCCAGGTCGGCAAAGGGACCGTCTACAACTGGCTCGCCTTGCGAAAAGAGCAACAGAGCTGTCAACCTCGGCCCTACACCGGCGGCAACAAGCCCGTCATTGATCAGGCCGGTCGTGAGATCTTGGCCGCTTTCGCTCAGAGCCACAACGACGCCACGCTGGCCGAGTATCAGCACCACTATCAGCAGCAAACCGGTCGCAGGGTCGGTGTCGGAACCATCCAACGGGCCTTGCTCGCGCTTGGGTTGACGCTAAAAAAAAGACGATTCGAGCCAGTGAGCGAGAACGCGAAGAGGTCCAAGCTGAACGAGAGGTTTACCTGAGTGACGTGGCCGAAATCGATCCAGGCCGACTGGTCTTCGTCGATGAAAGCGGCATTTCAACGAGGATGACTCGCCGCCGCGCTCGCTCCAAGAAGGGCAGTCGGGTCTTCGGTTCGGTTCCATCGAGCAACTACAAGCAAGTCACGCTTTTGGGCGCTGTCGGTCTGACGGGGTTGATGGCGATGATGACCATTGAAGCCTCGACGTGCACCGATGTGTTTCTGGCCTTTATCAAGCAAGTGCTCTTGCCGGAGTTGAGTCCAGGACAGGTGGTCGTGGGCGCTGGGCGTCGCCCGCGCCTGGACAACTTGCAAGCGCACAAAGTGCCTCGTGTCCGGGTGCTGATCGAGTCGGCGGGTTGTCAGTTGATGTATTTGCCTCGCTACTCACCGGAGTTCTCGCCGATAGAGCCGTGTTGGAGCAAGCTGAAGGCCCGTCTCAGAGCACTGGGCGCTCGGACGGTTGAGGCGCTTGATGCCAGTTTGCTCGACGCCATGTCCACCGTGACCGCTCAGGATGCCAGAGGCTGGTTCGGGCACTGCGGATACTCCAAACCTCTCTGAAAACCGCTCTAGCCGACAGCTTCCGTCAAACCACCGTTCGCAGCTCGGCGTCGGGGGTCAGGTCGAGGCAGAAGCCGACCAGAATCTCGACCGTTTGTTCGATGTCGCGCAGGTGCATCAACTCGACTGGCGTGTGCATATAGCGCAGCGGGGGCGAGACGACGGCGGTCGGGATGCCGCCGGACTGGATGAAGATCGAGTCGCCGTCGGTGCTCGTGCGGGCAGCGGTGATCCGATATTGCAGCTTGATATTCCGGCTGCGGGCGGCGGCTTCGAGCCGCTTGACGAGAGCTGGGTGGTTGGTCGAACCCAACCGCAGCGCCGGACCGCGACCCAACCGGATGTCGCCGTGCTGCGCCTTGTTGATCCCGGCCGTGTCGGTCGCGTGGGTCACATCGACGACGAGGGCCGCGTCGGGCCGGAGCCGCTGGGCGATCATTTTGGCGCCTGCGCCGCCGATTTCTTCCTGCACCGTGGCGACGGCGGCGACCGTGCAGCCGAGCCGACGGCCGCCGTCACGCGCCTCACGCAGCCGCCGCAGCGCTTCCGCGACGATGAACAGCCCAACCCGGTTGTCGAACGCACGGGCGACGGCGATCTCGCCGCGCAGAATCTCGAACCCGTCGCTATACGTCACCGGATCGCCGACGCGAACCAGCGCCTCGGCCTCGGCCCGAGAGGACACGCCGAGATCGAGCATGACCTCGTGGATTTTCGGCAGCTTGGCTTCGCCTTCCTGCAAGTGGATCGCCGGGGCGCCGATGACCGCCCGCACCTCGCCGACCGGTTCGCCGTCGTCGCCGAGCACCGACGAGCCGATGGTCACGCGCCGCCCGAGCAGCAGCCTCGGGTCGGTCCCGCCGATGGTTGTAACGTGGACGAACCCGTCGTCGGTCAGGTGTGTGATGATCATCCCGATCTCGTCGGCGTGGCCGAACAGGGCGACCGTGCGACTGTCGGCGTCGGGGCCGTCGGGTGTGGGGTGGAGGATCGCGACCGTGTTGCCGTAGGCGTCGGAACTGGTTTCATCGGCCGACGGGCCGACGCCATCGAGCCACGCCCGCAGTCCGGCTCGTTCGAAGCTCGACGGGGTGCGCGTCGCCAGCAGCGACTTGAGAAATTCGAGCGATTCGGGGCGCATGGCGTCAGCTAAACAGGCCGTCGATGGACAAATAACGCTCGCCCGTATCGTAGCAGAACGTCAGCACACGGGCGCCGTCGGGCAACTCAGGCAGCTTTTGGGCGACGGCGGCGAGCGAGGCACCGGACGAGATGCCGACGAAGATGCCCTCCTCTCGGGCGGCCTGAACCGCAAACGCGAAGGCGTCTTCCTCGGTCACCTGAATCACGCCGTCGAGCGTCTCGCGGTGCAGGTTGGCGGGGACGAACCCAGCGCCGACGCCCTGAATTCGGTGCGGACCCGGTGCGCCGCCGGACAGCACCGCCGACTTGGCCGGCTCGACCGCGTAGGTTTTCATCTCGGGCCACGATTCCTTCAGCCTCTCGCTCACGCCGCTGAGGTGTCCGCCCGTCCCGACGCCGGTAATGAGCACGTCGAACGGCTCGCTAAAATCGGCCAGAATCTCCCGAGCGGTCGTTTGGCGGTGGATTTCGACGTTGGCCGGGTTGTCGAACTGACTCGGCATCCACGCGTTCGGCGTTTGGGCGACGAGTTCCGCCGCCTTCGCGATGGCGCCTTTCATCCCGCCTTCCTTCGGCGTCAGGACGAACCGGGCGCCGTAGGCCGACATCAATCGGCGCCGCTCGATGGACATCGACTCGGGCATGACCAGCGTCAGCGGGTAGCCTTTGACGGCCGCGACCATCGCCAGCCCGACGCCGGTGTTGCCGCTCGTCGGCTCGATGATGACGCTTGCAGGGGTCAGCGTGCCGTCGGCCTCGGCGGTCTCGATCATGGCGAGCGCGATCCGATCCTTGATCGAGCCGCCCGGATTGGCGCGCTCGAGTTTCATCCACACCTCAACCCGGCTGCCGAACAACCGGTTGAGCCGAACGTGCGGCGTGTTGCCAATCGTATCGAGAATCGTGTTCGCTTTCATGTCGTTCGGGTTGGGTTAGAGGGTGAAATCGACCGGCTCGTCCACCGGTCGGCGCTCGGTGCGCGAGGTGCGCGTCACGACGGTTTCCGGCTCGACCGAGCGGGTCAGCCAGACGTTGC
>JBBSVG010000131.1:0-6899 GCA_038233775.1 Bacteroidota bacterium
CGCCCGGCAGCGAGAGCGGGATCGATTCGAGATCCTGCGTCCGGGTCCGCGACTCGGGCACGAGCCGAACGTTCACGTCCCGCGTCTCGCCCGACGGATCGACCCAGTCACCGGCGTCGATCCCGGCGAAGGCTGGCCGCAGCGCTTGGGCCACCTGGCCGACGGTCAAGCCGAGCGTCCCGGCCAGACCGCGATTCAGCTCGATCTCCAGCTCCGGCTTCTGGCCTTTGGTTGACAGGCCGATATCGACCGCGCCGGGCACTTGCCGGACCATCGCCACCACCTGATCGGCCAGTCGGTTGAGCACGGCGCCGTCGGGACCGCGCAACTGGATCTGGATCTGCGTCTGGTTGCCGAACGACCCGGTCGCCAGCGCCGCCGTCACGCCGCCGACCGTTTTAGCCTCGGCCCGAATCGACGTCGCCACCTCGTTCTGGCTGAGGGTCCGCTCATCCTTCGGCTTCAAGTGGACGTACACGTTGCCCGCATCGACGGTTCCGCTCTGCCCGCCGATGGTCGTGTAGGTGTAGATGACCTCCGAATGCGCCCGAGCCAACTGGGCGATTTCTTCGGCCTTCAGCGTCGTGTACGCGAGGCTCGATCCGGGCGGCGTCTCGATCTGGACGGTGAACTCCGACCGGTCGTCCACCGGGAAGAACTCGCCGCCGAGCTTCATGTAGGCCGGGGTTTTCTGCATCGCAAACACCATCAGCACCAGCGTGCCGAGGAACAGCGGCGCCTTGATCCAGCCGGGCATCGTCTTCAGCACAACGAACAGCGTCGCCGCCAGCAGCGTCACCGCCAAGACAGCCGCGAAGCCGGTGATGCCGGTGGCCGGGATCGCCAGCGCCCCGATGAAGGCGCCGAGCGCCAGCGTGACCATCGCCAGCGGGTTGTCAAGCGCCCAGCCGACGACGCGCTTGTAGCCGTCAATCCGCCGGTCGAACCACGCGTTGAACTTGTCGAGCCCCTTGGTCAGAAACGACTTCTGGTCCTCCGGGACGTGTGGGTCGGGCCAGTAGGCCGAGAGCATCGGGTCGAGCGAGAACGAGACGAACAGCGACACGAGCACCGAGCAGGCAATCGTCAGGGCGAACGGGGCGAACCATTGCTCGGCCAGCCCGCCCATGAAGGCGATGGGGACGAAGACAACGACGATGGCGAACGTCGTCGCGGCGACGGCGAGGCCGATCTCGTCGGTCCCTTCCTTGGCCGCCGTGAAGTGATCTTTGCCCATATCGACGTGCCGGACGATGTTTTCTCGGACGACGATGGCGTCGTCGATCAAGATCCCGATGGCGAGCGAGAGGCCGAGCAGCGACATCGTGTTCAGCGTGAAGCCGAACGCCCAGACGGCGATGAACGAGGCCAGCGCCGAAACCGGCAGCGCAAGGCCGGTGATGACCGTCGAGCGCCACGAGTTGAGAAACAGGAACACGACCAACACCGTCAGCAGCGCGCCCTCGATCAGCGCTTCTTGGACGTTGCGGACCGAGCTTTCGACCCGCACTCCGGAGTTGCGGACGACGGCGAGCTTCGCCCCGGCCGGCAGCGTTTTCTGGATCTGGTCGATCTGGTCGATCACCGACTGGCTGACGGCGGTCGTCGAGAAGCCTTTCGACTTGACGATGTCGATCCCGACCGCCTCCTGACCGTTGAAGCGGGCGACCGTGCGCGGTTCCTCGACGCCGTCGGTCACGTCGGCCACGTCACCCAGCCGGACCAACCGGTCGCCGCTCTGGGCGACGACGAGTTGGGCGAACTCGGCCGGCGTCTCGAGCCGACCTTTGAGCCGGATCGTCCGCTCGTCCAGCGGACCCGTCAACCGGCCGACCGGAACGGCGAGGTTCTGCGCCTGCAACGCTTGGACAACTTGGCCGACCGAGACGTGGGCCGACTGCAACGCTTCCGGCCTCAGCAGCACCGACAGTTCGCGGGTCACGCCGCCCGAGACGTTGACCTGCGCCACGCCGGCGATGCCGCGCAGCAGCTTGGTCAGGCCGGGGTCGGCCAGCCGCGTCAGCGCCGAGGCTGGGAGTTCGTCGGAGGAGAGTGTTAGGGAAACGATGGGCTGATCGTTCGGGTCGAACCGGGTCAGGATCGGCTCCTTCATCTCTGTCGGCAGGTCGTTGCGGACAGTCGAGATCTTGTCGCGGATGTCCTGCGTCGCCTGCTGGAGGTCTTTCTCGAAGACGAACTCCATGATGATCAGCGCGTAGCCGTCGAAGGCGGTCGAGGTGACTTTCTTCACGCCCGAGATGCCGCTGAACGCCTCCTCCATCGGCTCGAGAATCTCGCGCTCGACGTTTTCCGGCGAGGCGCCGGGGTAGGGGACCGAGATCGCCACCACCGGCGGCGCCACATCGGGGTACTCGTCGGTCTTCAGGTTGAACAGCGCAAACAACCCGAAGACGACCAGCGCCAGCATCGTTACGGTGGTAACGATGGGTCGCTTGATGGCGAAATCCGAGATAAACATGACCGCTCCCGAGGGGCGCTCTGCCCCGTTTGACCTGTGAAACCCGTTCCTGTTGAGGGCTACCGTCCTGCCCGCTGCGTGCTCGATACGCCGGTGGTGACGCGAATCCGCGTGCTGTCGGCGATGCCCTGCGCGGCGCCGATCAGGACCGTGTCGCCAGCGGCCAATCCTTTGGTGATCTCGACCTGCTCGGTCGCTTCATCGACGATGCCGAGGGCGACGGCGACTTTCTGCACCATCCCGCCGCGCAGCCGGTTGACCGTCGGCTCGATCCCGCGCTGATCGACGGCGTTCTGCGGCACGGCGACGGCGGTGCGCGTCTGGCTCGCCACCCGACCCTGGGCAAACAGCCCGGCGACAAGCGTGTTGCCGCTGTTCGGGATGTCGATGTAGAGCCGAACCTGTCGCGTGGCTGGGTCGGCCGCCGGGTTGATCCGGCTGATCTTGCCGGTGAACGTTCGGTCGCCGTAGCCCGTGACGGTGAACGAAACGGCGTCACCGATCTTGACCCGGCTGAGTTGTGCGGCCGGAATCGACGCCTCGAGTCGGAGGCTGGACGGGTCGATCACCGTCGCCAGCGCCGTACCCGGCTGAACGATGTCGCCGACCGAAACCGTCCGCTCGCTGACGACGCCAGCGAACGGCGCCTGGATGGTCGTGTTGCCGACCTGCTTCTGCGCCCCGGCCAATCCGGCCCGAGCTTGCGCCAGTTGACCGCGAGCGGCGGCCGTCTGGGTCCGTGCGGCGTCAAGCTGGCTCTGGGCGACGGCACCAGCGGCGGCCAGACGGCTCATCCGCTGCTCGTTCGTCTGGGCCAGATCGAGGTTGCTTTGGGCGGCCATGATGGTCGCCCGAGCGCTGGTCGCTTGATCGGTGATGGCGGTCGCGTCGAGCCGCATGATCTGCGCGCCGCGACCGACCTTCTGGCCCTGCTCGACCGAGATCGAGAGCACCTTGCCGGCCACTTCGGCCCGAAGCGTGGCCTGCCGCTCGGCGGTGAGCGAGCCGGAGAGCGTCGGTCCGTCGGTCAACTCGACCGGTTGGAGCACCGTCACGCTTTCTTGGCCGATGTTGACGACCGGCGGCGCGCTCGGTGCCTCCGCCGCTTTCTTGCCGCAACCGACGAGTGAGAGGCCGGCGAGGCCGAGGGCGAGGGGGAGAAGTCGGGGACTGATCACGTTTAGAAGCCTCCGTTGGAACTGCTGGCCGCCCCGGCACCACCCGTCGTCGGGACGCCGCTTTGGGCACCGGTACCCGACTGGGTGGACCCGGCCTGTTGCGATTGGGATTGTTGCTGCTGCTGTTGTTGCTGTGCGGCTTGTCCGGCGGCGCCACCCGAGGCGCTCGTCAGCGGCAGGTCGCCGAGCAGGGCGAGCTTGACGCGGGCCACTTGTAGGTTGCGCGATGCTCGGGCTTGGTTGGCGCCAGCCTGTTCCTGCAACAGCCGGGCGTCGCTCAGTTCGACTTGGGTCGAGATCCCTTCGCGGAAGCGGAGCAGGGCGATGTTGTAGGCGCGGGCCGCTTGCTCGGCCGTCGAGCGGGTCGAGGTCAGCGTCGCCTGGGCCTGGGTCACGTCGTTCAGCGCCAGCCGGGCATCGAGCGCGGCGGCCTCGCGGGTCTGTCGGAGGCGAGCCTTTGCTTCGTCTCGGGTGCCGCGTGCGATGTCCTCCGAGCCGCCGATCCGGCCGCCGGTGAACAGCGGCACCGACAGGTTCAGCCCGACGGTCCAGTCGGAGCGGAAGTCGTTGTAACCGGGAAACGGGCTGCTGTCCGGCGGGTAGGCCGTCGGGGCAAAGCGCGAGACGAGGGCCAGCGCCGGCAACCGTTCGCCGCGAGCCGCCTGCAACCCGGCCTCCGACGCGGTCACGTTCTCCTCGGCCTGCCGAACGGCAGCGCGACCGGCGGTTGACGTGTCGCCGACCGCCGTGAAGCGCGGGTTGGGCGCATCGACGGTGCTCGTTAAGGACAGCGAATCGTCGAGCGAGAGGTTGAGCAGTTGCTTCAAGCGGAAGTAGGCCACCGAACGGTCGCTCTGCCGCTGCAAGAGGATCGGGATCTGGTTGTCGCGGGCGACTCGGGCGCGGAGCAGATCGAACTCCGACCGAGCGCCGACTTGGGCGCCAAGTTCCGTCTGTTGCAGGATGACTTGGGTCTGCGCCAGCGACGAGTCGGCGATGGTCACGAGTTGATCGCTGAGCAGCGCGTCGTAATACGCCTGCGTCACGTTCAGCATGAGTTGCGCGGCGGCGGCGGTCAGGTCGATGTCGGCCGAGCGGCGCCGGGCGTCCGCTGCGCGCCGGTTGTTGACCAATCGCCCGCCGACGTAGAGGTTCTGCTGCAGGTTCAGCCCGAGCGAGTACGTGTTCCGCTGCCCGAACGGCAGCCTGCTGAACGCCGAGCCGAGTCCGCCGCCGGACGATGAACCGCCGGTGGTCGTGTCGGTCGTCGAACTGCCGCCGCCGAGCGAGATGCCGCTGTATTGCGACTTCAGCGTGCGCGAGTACGAGGCGGTGCCGGAAATCTGGGGCAGAAACTGCGAGCGGGCGATCCGCTGGTTGCCCGAGGCACGGGTAACGCCAGCCTGAGCCGCCTCAATCTCCTCGCTGCCACCCTGCGCCATCCGTAGCGCATCCTCAATCGAGAGCGGGCGGACGGGTGGCGCCGTTTGCGCGCGGGCCGAGCCTGCGCCGATGAGCAGCGCGGCGACAGTCACCGTCGCCGGGTAAAGGCCGAATCGCATACGCCTCATGGCTGAACGTCAGAAAAAGGGAGCGCCGGAGCCGGTTGGCTGGCGGCAGAATCGGGGCGGCAGCAACCGACCGACCGGAGAAACAGCCTTGCATACATCGCAGCGGCGACCGATTCCGGCTGCGGGAACCGCTCCGGCGCCATGTCGCGGTTCATCGCGTCGTTGAACAGCGCCCCGCGCAGCATTTGGACGGCCGCCTTCAGGTCGATGTCAGCGTCGGTCAGCCCTTGCTCGCGCAGCCGACCGAGGTACGTCCCCAGCCCGAGGTCGCTGAACGCCGGTCCGGCTTGGGCGCAGGAAAGCATCTCGGGGTACTGGTGCAGCTCTGAGAGAAACTGGCGGATCAGCGGGCGCGACTCGCGCAGGTGCGTCAAATGCAACGCGCACCACACCGACAGTTCCGCCTCGGGATCGACCGGCTCGTCCGGCAGCACGGCGGTGAAGGTCGCTTCGGCGTGTCGCCTGATCGCCTCGCCGATGAGAGCCGCCTTCGAGCCGAACTGCCTGAACAGCGTGACTTCGTTGACCCCAGCTTCTTGGGCGATCTGACGGGTCGTCGCGCCCTTGAAGCCGCAGTCGGCGTACACCCGCATCGTCGCGTCGAGGATTTTGTCGCGGTGGCTCATGTCACAAGTGTACGCTACTTGAACAGCTGAATGCAAGTGCTTGCTTGCATATCAAGCATCGGGCCAGAACAGATCGGGAGCGAAATGACAGATTTGGGCGTTCACCGAACGGTCGGGCGTCACCACGACTCCCGCCGGGGGAGGTTGCCGACGCCCCAAATATACTGCACATCTGTGCAGATTCAAGCGCGTAACTCAAATGTTACAACTGACCCAGGAAGACGCCGAGGAACTGCTCGATCTGAACGCCGGATCGGTCGCCGATGCGCGGGAAAGCTTGGCCGATCTACGCCGGATCAACCGGATTCTCGGCGGAACGAAGGTTCTGCTCGACGCGCTCGGGCCGCGTCTGATCCGGCTTGCCGAAACGGTGACCGACCGGCCGATCACGGTCGTCGATATCGGTCCCGGCTCGGCTGACATCCCGCTCGCCATCGTTCGATTCGCCCGGCGGCGGGGGATTCACGTCCGCATCGTCGGCGTCGATCTGAACCGGCGCCACCTGCGGATTGCCCAAAATGAGACGATCACGTTCACGCCTGAGATCGCCCTCGTCTGCGCCGATGGGTTTCAACTCCCGCTGGCCGACGGCGGGGCAGATTTCGTCATCTCGTCGCTGTTTCTGCATCATTTCCGGCCGCCGGAGATCGCCCGACTGCTGCGCGAGGCGCGTCGGGTCGCCCGGCACGGCTGGATCATGAACGACCTCTGGCGTCACCGGCTGCCGCTCGTCTTCATCCAAGCAACGGCGCCGATTTTTGCTCGCTCGTACATCACGAAATTCGACTCGGTCGCCTCGCTGCGCCGGGCGTACACGCCGTCGGAGATGCGCGCCATCGCCATCGCCGCCCACGTCGGCCCGTTCAAACTGACGACGCCGTTCCCATTCCGCCTCTGTTTGGAGAGCGTTTAGGAAGCTGACAGCAAGAAGGCTTTCGGCTCTCAGCTGTCAGCTATCAGCTCACGGCAAGAGAACGGCGAACGGAAGCGATTGGCGGTGGTGGCTCCGTTGTGGATTCTGCGGTAGCGGAACGCCACCGCCCAA
>JBBSVG010000132.1:0-6889 GCA_038233775.1 Bacteroidota bacterium
ACTCGATTCGTTCGCGGCTATGACTGTTGCCGGCTTTACCGACGCCTTCTCGCTGGAGCACTTGCCAGAAAAGCGGCACCGCGACGCCCCGGTAGGCCACCGCCAGCACGAGCACGTTGATCTCTGCTCGGCCCAACTTCCAATTGGTTCGGTCGATGATCAGCAGCAGCCCCTTCTGATGGGCCTGTGGTGGCAAGAGCGCCAGAAGGAGCCGGGCCAGCGCGAGGCGGTCGATGGTGAACTCGGCCAGAAAGCGTTGCAGTCGCCGGTAGTTACTGCCGGGTTTCGCCTGCGCGTTGAGGCAGAGGGCAATCTGGGTCAGGTTGACGCTGCGGACGCGGATCAGCGCCAGGATGAAGCGGGTCAACAGGGTCAGCCGGGCTTTGTTCCAGAGGAGATGTTCGGCGAGGCGGTGTTGAAAAAGCGCTTCACCCGATGTATGTTCGCGCAAGGTCTGAGCGGCTGGTCAAAGGAGGATTCTGGTGTGGTGACACCTCCAGAAGCCGCAACTTGACGGCCATTAGACCTTTTTTGTCGTGTACTCAGGCTGTCAGCTTCTACAACACGTATCGGAGGACGGCGGCGAGGTGGCAGAGGCTGCCGGCGAGGACGAACAGGTGCCAGACGGCGTGGCTGTACGGCAATCGGTGCAGGCGGTAGAAGATGACGCCGAGCGAGTAGGCCAGTCCGCCGGCGACGAGCAGGGCGAGCGCACCGGTCGGCAGCGCCGTCGCCATCGGTCGCGCAGCCAAGATGACCAACCAGCCCATCGCCAGATACAGCGCGGTCGAGAGCCGGTCGAACCGGCCGGTGAAGCGCAGCTTGAACCCGACCCCGGCGACGGCCATCGTCCAGACGGCCGCAAACAACACCCACCCCCATCGACCGCCGAGGCTGATGAGGGTAAACGGCGTGTACGACCCGGCGATGAGCAGATAAATCGCAGCGTGGTCGAGCACCCGGAGTCGGTGCTTGACGGCCGGGCGTCGGGCCAGATGGTAGAGCGTCGAGGCGGTGTAGAGCCCAACGAGCGAGAGGCCGAAGGCGGCGACGCTGAACCGGGCGACGGGCGGCGCGTCCCACGAGCGGACGATGAGGGCGATCAGTCCGACCAGACTCACGACCGCGCCGAAGCCGTGGGTCAGCGCGTTGGCCCGCTCCTCTTGCTCGGGCGTCGGCGTCACCGCTCGAGCGCGAGGGTGAACGCCGTCGTCAGCTTCAGGATGTCCTCGTTGGCCTTTGCCAGCCGCTTGCTGACGGTGCGGACGATGTTCAACAAGATCCGGTAGCCGATGGCCGGGTGTCTCTCCATGAAGGTGAGCAGTTCGTCGCGGTTCAGTTCGGCGACGAGGCTTGGCTTGGCAGCCGAGACGGTCGCGATCCGCCGACTGTCCCGGTTGAAGATTCCCATCTCACCGACGACCGGGTGCTGCTCAGCGGGCATCCTGATGATCGTTTTCTCCTGCTTGCGTCCGTCGCCGGTGCCGGTTGAGCGGAGCGTCATCCGCTTGGAGACCTCGACCTCGCCCTCGACAACGACGTACATCGTGTCGCCCTCGTCGCCGTCGGAGATGATCGGTTCGCCCTGGGTGTAGCGCATCGGTCGCATCAGCGGCAAGAGCAGCCGCAGATCGTCGTCGGTCAGCCCGCCGAAGATGGGAAACTGCCGCAGTTGCTCGGTCGTCAGCGTGAGGTCGGCGGGCGTCGGCACGGGGAACGGAGCGGAAGGTGAGCGAAGTCGGCCTACCCGCGCTGGGTGCCGATGACGATGGCCCGGTCGATGTCCTGGATGACGTAATCGATGGCGGGGTTGAGGTTCAGCCGCAGGTCGCGACTGACGCCGGTGCTGATGCCGGCTTCTTGGAACTTGCGCTGGATGAACTCGTCGATGGCGCTGTAATCGCCCGAGAGAACCTGCGCGATCCCGATCACCGGGGCGGGCTGGACGAAGCCGACCAGCAGCCAGTCCTGCGTCGCCTTGAAGTACGTCAGCAGGTCGAGCATCGTCCGGCCGATGAACTCCGGCGGGATCGGGACGTGGGACAGGTCGTTGATTCCGTCCGTATTGAGCAGCTCGTTGAACGTCTGGGGCACGCCGGGCGCAAGCACATGACCGGCCAAGAGCGAGGCGGTGTACTCGTTCGGGACCACCAGATCGTCGGCCCCGGCCCGGCGCAGGTGGGCCAGATTGTCGCGGCTGAGCAGGTGGACATAGACCTTCAGCGTCGGCATCATCCCTTTCAGTGTCAGCGTGCCGAGCAGGGCGCGGTCGTCGCTCGGCGCGGTGCCCGGCGGCAGGCCGCTGGTGTCGGGCACGAGCAGCGCGGCGCGGGCCCGCTCGGCTCCGGCCCGGTTGAGCACCGACTCGAGCGTGTAGTTGCCGCGCACATAATGCAGCTCCAGGTTCGGGTAGCCGCGCAGCTCGCCCTCGATGTCGCCCGGCGCCAGATCGTTGATCAGCACCACGCCCAGCCGTTGCCGCGCCGCCCGTCCGACCCGACCCGAGCGGAGGTTCTCGCCATCGACGCCTCGGTTGAGCGCGGCCAGAATCAGCGGCGCATCGACGTTCCAGCCGCAGAGCAGCAGGTGATCGGTCAACTGAATCTCTTCCAACCCCTGTCCCTCCAAGATTCTACGGGCGACCAACAGCGACGAGATCGTACCGGTGAGCAGCGAGAACAGCACCACGCCGGAGAACATCAGCACCGCGCCGACCGCCCGCCCGCCCGGCGTGCGCGGCACCTCGTCGCCGTAGCCGACCGTCGTGATCGTCACGATTCCGTACCAGATCGCCTCGCCGAACGAGCTGATTGACTCGTTCGACCGCGCCTCGAACAGCAGCACCAGCGTCGAGGCGCCGACGAGCAGCCCGGCGATGGCGCCGATCAGCAGCACAATCGGGTGCTGACCGATCAGCAGCGTCAGCCGCCGCCAGAGCCGATAGGAGATGCCGAGCCGCTGTCGGAATCGGTCGAGTCGCTTGCGAAGGCTCATGAGCGGCGGGGCGCGGCGGGCGGCGAAGGTCGGCAGGACGGCGGTTCCGGGTGAACAACGGCGACCGGTCGGCCCGTTCGGTCGCCGGTCGGCTCGGAACACAGCGACTGGCGCTGCCGTTGTGCCGGGACGCTGTGTTTCCCCTTTTTTGCCCCCGTCTCGATGGATCATCTGCCGCTGCTGCGCGACCTCGTCGTCACCCTCGCCGCCGCGTTGGTGGTGGTGTTCGCCATTCGTCCGCTGAAACTGCCGCCGCTGATCGGGTTCATCGCGACCGGCGTGCTGATCGGGCCGTACGGGCTGCGGCTGATCAGCCAGGTTCACGAGGTCGAGCTGCTGGCCGAGATCGGCGTGACGCTGCTGCTGTTCTCCATCGGACTCGAGTTCTCCATCGCGACCTTGCGCGGGATGTGGCGCCAAGTCGTCTTCGGCGGCGGGTTGCAGGTCGGCTTGACGGTGCTGGTCAGCGCGGCGCTCGGCTGGGGACTCGGGCTTGGTCCGGCGCGCGGCATCTTCTGGGGCTTCCTGATCGCGCTGTCATCGACGGCGATCACCTTAAAGATTCTCGGCGACCGACGCGAGATCGATACGCCAGCCGGGCGGCTAACGGTCGGGATGCTGCTGTTTCAGGACCTCGCCATCGTCCCGATGGTGTTGCTCGTCCCGCTGCTCGGCGGCGCGGGTGAAGTTGGTCCGCTCGACATCGCCAAACAATTGGGCATCGCCGTCGTCGTCGTGACCCTTGCGCTGGTCGTCGCCCGACGGGTCGTACCGAGACTGATGCACCGGGTCGCCTCGCTCCGCAGCCGCGAGGTGTTCGTCCTGACGGCGATTTTGCTCTGCTTCGGCGCCGGGTGGATCACCCAATCCATCGGCCTGTCGCTCTCGCTGGGCGCGTTTCTGGCCGGGATCGTGATTTCCGAGAACGACTACGCCCACCAGGTCGCCGCCGACACGCTGCCGCTGCGCGACCTGTTCGCGGCGCTGTTCTTCGTCTCCATCGGGATGCTGCTCGATGTCCGCTTCGTCGTCTCGCGCCCGTTTGCGGTGGCCGGGCTGTGCCTCGCAATCATCCTGCTGAAAAGCCTGCTCGCTGTCGTCGCGATGACGGCTATCCGGCGTCCGCTGCGGGTGTCAGTCATCGCGGCGCTCTCGGTGGCGCAGATCGGCGAGTTCTCGTTTGTGCTGGCGCGGCTGGGCCAATCGGTCGGGATGCTGACCGGCGAATCGGACCAACTGTTCCTCGCAGCCGCCGTCGTGACGATGATGCTGACGCCGTTCATCATCCTGCTGGCCCCGCCGCTCGCCTTCGGAGTGCAACGCCGGTTCGGCGGTTGGGTCAACCCGGTGCCCGAGACGCCGGCCGAGCGGGCGCCGGGCACAATCGGCGAGGCGCACGCGATCATCGTCGGCTTCGGACCGAACGGACTTGGCGTGGCCGAGGTGCTGCGCGGCGCCGGCATTCCCTACGATGTACTCGACCTGAACGGCCAGACCGTTCGGCGCCTCCAGTCCGCCGGCGAGCGGGCGTATTACGGCGACATCAGCCGACCCGACATTCAGCACGCGGTCGGGATCGAGTCGGCCCGCTTGATCGTCTTTACGGCCAGCGATCCGGCCGGGGCGTTGCGCGGCGTCCGGCTGGCCCGGCGCCTCAATCCGACCATTCGGATCGTCGCCCGGACCCGCTACAGCAACGAGGTCGAAACCTTCCGCGCCGCCGGGGCCGACACGGTCGTCGTCGAGGAAACCGAGGTCGGCCACCGCTTGCAAGGCGAACTGCTGACGTGGGTCCTCAACGACGACGCGCTCGCCCTGCCGAACGAGTCGTGAAGTGCTACGGCCGCGTCAGCCGAAAATCGACGTGATAATGGTCGTCGTGCCGCACCCACGACGGCTTGCGCGAGAACCGCAGCCGCTGTTTGAGTTCGCCGCCGAGTATCGTCGCCGCCAGGTTGTCTTGCAAATCCGGCGCGAAGATGACGACCTCGATGGCGAGCCCGTTCGCTTGGGCGGCGCGGTCGAGTTGATCCAGATGCGCCGCCATCGCCGCGAAATCAATGACGAGATCGCCCGAGCGGCCGTCGGCGTCGAAGGCGATGCCGTAGCCGAACTTGTTGAACAGTCCCGTCGGCAGCACGGCCGGGCGACCGGCGCGGCGGACCGGGACCATGAAATCGACCGACAGCCCGTTCTGGTGCGTCCGGTGCGGCCGAAACCGTCCGCCGTGCGGCCAACCGGTTTCGCCATAGATGAACCACGTCTGCGGCTGATCGACCCGCAGCGCGGCGTAGGCGGCCAGCATCGCGTCGCGCACCCGACCGTTGACCGTCGTCCGGCCGAGCAGCGACCCGAACCGGGAATACGTGGAAAAATTGGCGCCGCTCGACGGCAGCCGTTTCCCGTTGACCAACCGACCGCTGTTGGTCGCCCCGATGCTCCGGCTCGGCGCATCCGAATCCAGCCGCCGCAGCGCATCGTTGCCGCCGTAAACGATCAGCCCCACCAGCACCCCGATCCCGAGCACCAGCGCAACCCGCCTCGGCCAGCGTCTCCGAGGTAAATTGTTCGCTGTCAATGTCATGTGGCGTCGGGCATCCATGCCACGACCGCATCGGTGAGTCCAAGCATAGCGAGCGTTTCGCCCCGCGCCGCCACCAGATCGTCTGCACTGTCAACCAACAGTCTCAGCCAAAGAATCGGTGCTGATTCGTACCAGAGGAGGGCGATCCGTCGGCCAGAGGGCAAATCGAGACCGATACCCCTGTAGTATCCCAGTCCGTCCTCAAGATGCCGTTCGAAGGTGACACCTAAATGGGATTCCACCTGTTCGGGGCGGACGTCAAACGTCGCGGCGAATTTGAAGTTTTTGCTGGGCCAACGGAAACCTTTTGCTGGAACGACCAGGATTTTTTGCATGGGTCAGTCCATTCTTGGAAATCCGTTGAATCAGCCATCGAGTCTCCGTTCGTGGTGAGCCTGTCGAACCATGAACGGAATCGCCGAGGCTCGGATCATCGCCATTCGACAGGTTCAGGATGAACACGATCTGACTTTAGCGGTCATGTTGTTCCAACAGCAGGCGACGACCGGTGCCTGCCTCGTCGCAGTAATAGGCCAGCCGACCGGGAATGCAGCAGAGGATCGTGCCCATGCCGCCCGCTTCGATTTGCTCGATGGCTTCCTTCAGCGGCAACTCGCGCCCATCGAGCGACGGGAGATCGGAGATGGCAAAGCAGGTCGCCGGGGCGCCTCGGGAGCGGAGCGCCGAGAGTGGATCGACGCCGGGCGAAAGCGGCGTGGCGTACCGCTCGTCGAGGTCGGCCAGATGGTTGAGTCGGTCGAGAAACGATTGCCGCTTCGGCGACAAGAGCTTTGCCAGCCAGCGGTCCCGCCGCGACGGGCCGATGAATGCCCGAATCGTTGCTTCTTCGCACGAATGCACAGATGATCCTGTATCCCAGACATTCTCAAAAGCCTGTCATCCTGAGCATCGCGAAGGATCTCACGCAGACGCCTGGATGACGTTTCGTTGACCCCGGCGTGAGACCCTTCACTTCGTTCAGGGTGACAGAATCCTGTGCGTAGTCTCGGAATCAGTTGGTCAGTGAGCGGGTGGGGGCGGGGAGGTGGCCGCCTCGGGTGACGAAGCCGGCGGGGGAGAGTTGTCGGACGGACATGATCGGGGCGCGGCCGAGCAGACCGCCGAACTCGGCCCACTCGCCCGGACCCTTGCCCCAGACCGGGATGATCCGCACGGCGGTCGTCTTGTTGTTCATCATCCCGATGGCGAACTCGTCGGCCATGATCCCGGCGAGCAGCTCGGCCGACGTATCGCCCGGCACGGCGACCATGTCGAGGCCGACCGAGCAGATCGCGCTCATCGCTTCGAGCT
>JBBSVG010000133.1:0-6879 GCA_038233775.1 Bacteroidota bacterium
AGCCCTGGACCTCGAACTGGGCGTTGGCGCCGACGTTGCCGAGCGCACCGAAGTCGATGGCTGGCGCGTTGGTATAAGTGGCTCGGACCTGGACGCTCTCGACGGCCATGCCCGCTGGCGGGGTGTAGGCCGGGAACTGGAGGTCGGCGTTGGCTTCGTTGGTGCCGCCGCCACCGATGACGGCACCGAAAATCTTGAGACAGGTGATTCCGCTGTTGTCGCAGTTGACGGATCGTGAGAGGGTGCCAGCCCACGCTCCTGCTGGCTCGCCGATCATCTTCCACCAGTTGCCGCTGCTCAGCTGGGTGGCGGAGCCGGACGTTGATGGCTGGGCTGCGACCGAGGTGGGTTCAATGGGCGCGACCGCCGGCGGCTGCCAGATGCCGATCTGCTGGTGGTCCTCGGGGCTGGTGGGAAAAGTCCCGGCGCAGACCTGGAGGTTGCCGTCGGCCACGGACACGTGGGAGTCACCGCCGAAGATGAACTGGGCGCCAGCCCCCTCCGGGTCGCAGTCGACGGCGGCGGTACCGGTGGTGGCGACACTGGCGGGGAACGCCGTGGTACTCGTGGCCGAGTACGAGGCCTTGACCCCGTCGAGCTTTACCACAGGGCTGCCCGAGTTGAGCCCGTTGCCGGTGACCTTGTAGGTGACCTGCATACCGTTGATCAGATCGGCGGAGCTGAGGCAGGCACCGAGGGCGCTGGCCTGCGTAGGGTCGAGCGAGTCGGTGGTCATCGACGTTCTGGCGGTCAGGCCGAACGTGCCGCACGACGCCTTGGTACCGGAATCGGGACCGACCGCCTTCACCTCGATAGACGGGCTGAGGTTGTTGCCGGCCTCCTGGTGGGCGATCGACAAGTTGATGGGCCCGGCGTTGGCGCCGACGCGGTCGGGCCCGACCACCACCTTTGGGCCGAAGTCACGGACCCGGATGGACCGATCAAGCGAGAAGCAGCCCCAGCCAAAGGGCAGGCACACGGACGGCTCGTAGTAGGCAACGTCACCGTCGCCGATCGTCTTTGCGCCGCTGGCCTGACGCCACGTTTGAGACAGGCCGCTATCCACGGTGGATGCCGAGTTGATGTTGACAATCGAGGCTCCCGATGACCCGGTTGCCAGCGGGTTGAAGGCGCCGCTATCGGAGCCGATCTTGGCGCCACCGGCCACGACGCGGGGCGTCGAGGTAGCCGACCCTCCGATGCACCATTGGCGTGCTTCGACCTGGGTGGTGTTGCAGGAGGAGGCCTTGGGGTCGTTGTCTGCGTTGCGAAAACCGAAGTAATATGCGCCAGTGACGTCGTCACTCGTCTGGAGCTGGCCATCAGGTCCGGCGCTCGGTGCGAACCAGATCGTGCGGTCGCTGCAGGCAGCGCTGCCAGTGAACCGGTTGAGGACGTTGACGTCCTTGTACCACCCCGGTTGAAAGATGATGATGCCGCCGCGGGTGGCGCAGGTGTCGGTAGGCGCGTAGGGCCGCAGCTGGGTCCCATCCCAGTAGTAGGGAACGGTGCGCACGTTGTTCCAGTCGATCGGGACGTGCTGCCAGGCGGGGTCGTTCCCGCCGTTTCCCGGATCGGTGACCGGCTGTGGCGGTGCGGCGCAGTTGGGGATGTTGGTGCCGCACCCGTACTGGGCCTGGATGTTGTGGTTGGCGTCGGTAGCCAGGCTGAATCCGGGGCTGCCCTGGATACGACCGGCCGCCCGCACATTGCCGTTGACGGTGAAGGTGCCGGTGGGTCGCTGCCGAGTGCTACACAGGAAGCCGGAGGTCCCGTTCGGCTGGCTGATGGAGTTGAACTGCAGCAGGATTGACTTCTCACTCTGCGGCGTCGGGGTCTCGGGCGAGAAAAAGTTGAAAAAATCGTTGCCGCAGCGGCTGTTGTTATAGCTGTTGTTGTTCTGGTTCGGTGCCTCGTTCTGCTCGGCGCCGAGCGCGGTAATGGCGTAGTCGGGCACGAGGCCACCCTGGCTGGGCCTGCCGGAGCCGCCGCCAGGATCGGCCTGACAGCTCACCGTGACCATGCCGACCTCGGAGGGAACGTGATCGATGCATTTCGGGTCGTTCAGGCTGAGGTTCGGATCCCGGGCCAGCTTGGGCTGGTCCTTGGTCCAGTTGATGGCGGCCCGGATGGCGTTGTCACCGGCGTAACGCTCACGGCGGACCTTCAGATAGGTCCGGTTCGTGCTCACGCTGGTGCCGGCGTAGGCGAGCAATGCGGTGAGGACCAACCCGAAAACGACCAGGAAGGCCAGGGCGATGACCAGCGCTGCACCGCGCTCGCTCGACCGCCCAAGGCGTTGGGTGAAGGCCAAATGGTGATGCCTGGGCGCCGGTCGTTTCGACATGTGTCCCCCCGGACGCTGGCTCTTGGAGATTGCGGCGGCTCGGCCAACTCAGCCGATACCAACGCGCGAGTGTAGAGGATTGCTACCGTCGCCGCTCGATCGGGATCGGGAGCTCGGTGGAAAACGAGATGAGGGGAACCCGCTGGGGCTCCCCTCATCTCTTGAGCTCGGACCGGTCGCCCGGTCAATCCCTCAGGCTTAGGGGCAGCCGGACGGGGGGGCGTTGGTCCCGGTGTTGGGGGTGATGGTTGCCGTCGTGCCCGTGCCGCTCACGGTGAAGTACTTGGGCGTGTCGGTCAGGTTGCCGTTGTTCGACTCGAGCATCGCCGCCGCGGTGGCGGGAGCGTTGCCGTCGTTCTGGGCCTTGTAAGCCTGGATCGCCGTCTTGATGGTCGAGTACTCGGTCTTGCACGTGTTCTTCTTGGCGTTGTCGGTCAGGCCGCCAACAGCGAAGACTGCGACGGCGGCGAGGATGCCGAGGATGATGACGACGACGAGAAGCTCAATGAGCGTGAAGCCCTTTGCGCCGAGTGACTTCTCGTTCCAGTCGTCAGACGACTGCAGGTGCTTGAGCATGAAGTGATCCCCCCAGGGATGGTGTGGTCGTGTGGGTGGAGCGATTGCCGAACCCTGCAGGTTTGTCCCTACTGGAATCTTGACGGTGGCCCCTGCTGTCGATGACAGCAAGTGACAACCTACTCGGATCCGAGGGCCTCGTCGTGAGCCGATCGGCCCATTTCTGGCGGATTTCTCCGCCAGACGGCGTTGCGGCCGACGTTGCCGCGGCGGATCCGCTACCGACCGGTGTCGTAGAACAAGATCTGGAGGTAGGGCCGCGCCGCGGCGTTGTTGTTCTCTCGGGAGGCGTAGAGCGCAAAGAAGTTGTACGCGTCGCCACCGTCGTCACGGATCACCCAGCCGTTGTTGGCTCCCGACTTCTGCCCTCGGGCCTGGCCGACGACGTCGATCGAGCGCCAGTGGTTGCCGCCGGTGTCACTGGGGTCGGCTGACCAACGGCCGGCCTGGGCGCCGTAGGTCGGCTTGTTTCCCCACACCTGGTCTTCGTTCCAGGACGACGTGGCCAGGTTGACCACATGTTGCCGAGTAGTGCCACCGTCGGAGATATAGATGTTAAAGCTGGTGCTCACCAGATAGGCGCTGCTGCTCATCGCTCTGTTGCTGTAGTTGCTGCAGCCCTGGGTGTAGTCCCACTTGACGAGTGCCCAGCGATTGGACTGCGCCCCGCCCTCGTACCACGCCCCGTTCCGGGCCACGTTGAGGTCACCGTTGCCGCCGTGATTGCCATTATTCTCGTCATCGACGTAGGTGTCGGCCGAGGCGACCAAGCGGCACTCGCCATAGGACATGGCAAGATTGGATTGCGCAGAATCCCGCCACTCCGTCGGCGTGCCTGCTTGCACCTTGCAGGAATAGTTGCGTCCATCGGTCAACCCGGTGACCGGAATCGAGATGGGCTGGGCCGCAGAGTTAGAACTCGGGTAGACGAACGCGACGGTCGTGCCGTTCGCCGCCGAACAGGAGATCGAATAGCGGGTAGTCGCCATCGTTGCGGGCGGCGAGAACGAGAGCTGCAGCGTGCGTGGAGACGAGTTCGCTGGGCGCGTCAGCTGGATGGACCGAGGGGGATCGGACGGCTGGTTCTCGTCGACTGCGCACGACAGGTTTCCCCCAGCGTTGCCATCACAGTAGGTGGAGAGGTCGCTCCACCACTCTGGGGCGCTCGGCCATTCACCGACCGTGGAGATCCGCATACCGATCCGGTAGCGGTTTCCGAACACGAGTGGACCAACGTTTCTCACGAGCCGATCCAACCCAAGGACCGGCCGTGGATCACCTGCGGCGTCGCACCATGGCGTGCCTGATGGTGCGACGGCCGGGGCTGGGTTCAAGGGGGCCAGCGGATCGCAGGCGAGCGTGGGCGGCGTCGGCGCGGGGGCAACCGCGTTCGTCCATGTCGTGTTGTTCGGGGAATCCTTCGGGCGATACTGCATCTCCACCAGGTAGCGATACGCACGACCACCGTTCAACAAAGCGTCGATACCGTCGACGCCAGGCGCGTCGAACGCCATGTCAATGGTGCGGTTGCTGTAGTGCTCATCGTTTCTGATGCCACTGACCTGGCCGGGCTTCCCTGCCGGCGTGACGCCGGGATACTGCAGGGGGTTGGCATAGGAGGGCACGGAGTAGTGGTCCTGGCTCGAGTTGCTGCGAGCCGAGGAACCCTCTTCGCCGTAGCCGTAGATACCCATGCGGACGACGTAGGACCGACCGTCGACGATCGCACCGCTGTCAGATGTCGGTTGCCAGTTGTAGGAGGTGGGGCTGTTCCACAGCGGCGTGCTTCCCCAGACTGACGTGTCGGGGGATGGATCACTCGCCTTGTAGTTGTGCTCGTAGAACCCGCCTACGTAGGTGAGGCAGTCGTTGGTCAGCGGATGGCGCGCGGCGCATCCCGACGATGGGTTCGGGTTGATCGAGTACATGGCCACCCGTATCCCCACCGGCTGGTTTCCGTTGTAGTTGATCCAGTCATCCTGAGTGTTGCCCGGCTTGGTCCAGTCAACCGTGACCCGCTTTGAGCCTGACGCGCGAGCCGTGACGTTGACCGGCTCTGGCAGCGGTCCGTGAGGCCGGTAGGGGCCCGAACCCGGACCGCGGATACCTTCACCGCTGGCGTTCACCGCCGAGACGAGGAGCGTGTACTGCACGCCATTGGTCAGGTTGGTGACGGTGCCGGTGGTCCCAGTGACGATGGTGGGTCCGAACTCAGCGCCGGATGCATCCTGGGCGTAGAGCCGATATTGGGCGGCGCCAGTTTGCGCTGGCCAACTGGCCGTGAGTAGGTGATCATCACGAACGACGGCCGTGATCGTCGGTCCGCCCGGCGGCAGCGGCTGCGGGCTCGCCGGTCCGTAGATGGTGCTGAACGGCCCCCATCCGACGCTGTTGCGGGCCCGGACTCGGATCCAGTACGGCGTGCCGTTCGTGAGGCCATTCAGTTGTGCGCCAACCGCCGTCCCTCCGGGGTTGGGCGAAAGAGTGGTGGCCTGGTTGTTCCCGAGGGCGTCGGTCAGGATGTCGACCTGATAGGCGTCTATGCTCGGCTGGCCAACCAAGAGTTCGGGCGGGTTCCAGCCAACGGACAACGCCGCGTTCTGCGGAGTGAGTGAAGTGATGACCGGTGGCGCCGGTACGGCGTTGGCGAGCGAAGAAATCGTCAGATCGGGCACCCGACGACCAACGGTGTAGGAATAGTTGTAGGCGCCGCTGATCACAATCGTGCAAGTGGAGCCTGTACAGAACGGGGTGCCCTGCCCGCCCAAGCCGTGCACCAGCGATGCGGCGGTGGCGCCACTCGTCCCGAAGTTCTCCGCAACCACGTCGTGGGCCACCGGCGGGCCGGCCACACAGGTGGTGCGGATCAGCTTCGCCAAGACGCCGGCACCTTCAATCGACCAGGTGGTCTGGGTGACAGGATAGGAGCCCAGCGGGTTCGTCGTGGTGGTGCTGGCCGCAGTGGTGGTGCTCGTGGTGGTGCTGGCACCGACGCCGGTGTTAGCCCCGACGCTGCTGTTGGTGGTGAAGGAGGCAAGCGGCGTGGAAGTAGTGGCTGACGGATCGACACAGGGGGAGGTGGTCACCATCTTGGCCGGATCCGTCTGGCCCGTGTCGGCGACCCCGCCACGGTCGACACCCGTGACATCACGCGACCAGGCGTCGGTGATGCGCTGCTGGTCGCCGTCGCGTCCGAGCTGCGTGCTGGCCTGGTCGGTGGTGAGGAACGCGCTTCCGAACGCCAGGACCAGCGGCACCATGATGATGGCCAGGATGAAGAGGGAGACGATCACCTCGAGGAGGGTCAAACCGTCCTGTCGGGCGGGGTGATCGGGGTGAAGACGACGAACGAGCGCTTGCATAATTCTACCTAACAACGTTGCCCGGTGAGCGTGCTGGTGGTGAACGACGCGGGGCACACATCGTTCCGTTTGATCAGCGTGAATCGGGTGACCACCCTGCCGGTGCCCTGCCCGTTTGCGACCTCCACCACGATCTGCTGCGCACCTTGGTCGGCGGCAGGACACGGCGTGTCGAACACCGCGGGGTTGCCGCTGGAACTCTGGAGGTATTTGACCGAATAGATGCTCGCCTGGGTGTTGGCACCGTAGGTCGCGTTGAAGAGTCCGCGGTAGGTCGCCGCGGGGTCCGGGTTCGCCGCGCACTTGACGTAGGTGGTTCGCTGGATTGTCTCGATGATCTGCGAAGATCGGGTGCTCGTCGACACCGTGGCCCGTTGGCGGTTGACCAACACCACCACCGAGAACAGGGCACCCAACAGCGTGATGATCGCCGTGCCCAACAGGACCACGGTGATAACCAGCTCGATGAGGGTCTCGCCTCCTTGGCGCGACGTGTCCGAGGTATGTGGCCTGCGCCGGTGAGCGAGGCGCACGCTCCTCAGAGCTCCTTCTTCTGGCCTTGGATCACGCCGTACATGGCCGAGATGAGCGCCA
>JBBSVG010000134.1:0-6874 GCA_038233775.1 Bacteroidota bacterium
CGAGCGCCAAACAGATCGGGCCGATCAAGAAGAACGCGGTCGATCTGACGATCTTTGGTGCCCAATTGCCGACCGCGCCGCCATCGTCGGAGATTGCCGGTCGGCTGAAGGACAAGCTCGTCAATCCGGCCGGCTGGAAGTCGATTGCACTGACCACGCCGGACGCCATCTATCTCTATTCCGAGAGGAGCGGGTTGCCGCTGATGGCGATCCCGCAGTTGGAACTCTACCGACAGATGTATCTCAAGGCGGTCCTCGCCAACCGGAGTGACCTGCACCTGACGGTCCATTCGGATGTCTATAACGACATCCTGAAGCTGACCGACGGCGAGGCGCGGGCGATGTGGGATGCGTTCAACACGCTGCTGATCGGGACGGTGCTCGGCGTGATCCGCACCCAAGTGGATCAGAACAGTCGGGTGGTCTACAGTTGGTCCGACGAATCGCGTGGTCTGTCCGAGCACAAACCGCTTGGCACTCGTCGGCGTGCGCTCGATACGCTGCGCCGGCCGGACGATCCTACCGCGCTACAACTGCGCAATCGGGTGAACAAGACGCTGGCGAACCTGAGCGAGGACCAGCGCGGTCGGCTGATGGCGGTGCTGGTGGCGCACACGATGAACGACGCCGACGACGGGCACACACAGTTGTTTCCAGCTGGCCCATTCCGCAGCCAGGACGATGGGACGATCAAGGCCCGGTTTCTATACGGAGTCGAGTCGCTCATCTTCAACCAGAACTACAACCGGGAGATGGGGTGGATGGTCAACAATGGCCTCGGCCTGAAGGCGACACTTGAGCACTGGGCGCCGCAACTCGCCGAGTTCAGTCACCCGGTCCCGTACCTGCGGGCACCGGTGATCGAGCAGACGTTCGCTCCGGTCGTCAGACCGACCGACGACGAGCGCTGGCAGAAGCACTACGACCGTCCCGAGGTGCGCCGCAGCGAGCCGCACCTGCGAATCTTCAAGGACGGCATGATCGAACCCGCGACCGTCTGACAACCGATCCGCTTGCTTGTAAAATCGCTGTTCATATAATGACCGAGCCGTGAACCCCTCCCCACCGGAGAGGTGGCGCGACAGCGCCTGTGGGGCGTCGTTGTTGATTGGCTGACCCAACGACGCCCCCCCGCTCGGCTATCGCCGGCTGCCCCCCGGTGGGAGGCGGTTTAGGTCAAACCTGTCTGAATACCGCTCTCGCTGATAGCCCACTTTTCATATGGCCGACCTGATTTGCCCCGCCTGTACGCTGTGGACGTTTCTGCCGGAGGATCGCTTCTGCGGCCACTGCGGCCTCCGGTTGTCCGGCCTCTCCGCCGAATTCGATCCCGAGGTCTGGATCGTCGGGACGAACGGCGAGCGTCGGACCGGCGAGGCAACGGTCAAGCTCGTCCTGACCAACCAAGGACAAGTCGGCCTCAAGCGGGTCAGCGTGAAGCCACTCGATCCGTCGGTTGTCCAGATCAACGCTGACTATTTCGACGGTGGGGTGCTGGTGGAGCCGCTGCTCGGTCGCCATTCCATCGGGCTGCCGCTGACGCTGCAATTGGGCGATGTCGGCACGCTGCCGCGACGATTGGCGATCCAAGTTTCGGCTGAAGGGATCGAGCCGGACACGGTGACGCTCGACTTGGTGCCGCCGCCAGAGGTTCAGTTCGACCTGCCCGATCCGCTCTCGCTGCTGCTGCTCGGCGAGACGCAGCGGCTGTCGGGATCGGTCAAACTCGCCGCCGGACGGATCACCGTTGCTGCGATCACGGCGACGATTACCGATCTGCCCGACGCCGTTGCGGTCGAGTTATCGGCGCCGCTGCCGATTGATCTGCTCGCCAAGCAGCACAGCGATCTAACGCTGACACTCGCCTTCGACGTGAAGCGGCTCGAAACGGTGCCGGTTGAGCGGCTGCGCGACGGTTTGAAACTGACACTGACCGTCGAGGCCGACGTCCCCGGCGCCGGTCCGGCTGGCGAGACGGAGCGGCGATCCTTTCCCCACGAGGCGACGCTCCGGGCCATCGTCCCGCCGAGGATCGGGGTGAAGGAGTTGGGCAGCGGCAGCGACAACGTCGTGCTGCCGGTCGCCGTCCTGCTCGGTCGCCCGGCCGAGGCTGACGCGACGGTGACGGTCGAGAATCGCGGCGGCCAACCGCTTCGCGTCGAGCGGATTGAGCCGAGCGTGCCGTGGCTGTCGGTGTCCGAAGGCGACGCGCCGTTCACGCTCGATCCCGACGAGCGACGAACGGTCAAGCTGCGGGTGGATCGGGCCGAGTTGCCGCTCGACGACGGCGAAACCTCGGGCAAGTTTTCCGCCGCGCTCGAGATCACCGCCGCCGCGCCCGCCCGACCGCTGCGGATCGCGCTGCTGATCCGGGCCGAGACGCCGGGCGTGCTGGAGGACGGGATGATCGCCGTCGATTTCGGTACCGTCAACACCTGCTGCGCCCTGACCCTGCCCAGCGATCCGAAGAAGGGCGGCGGGACACGCATCGTCCAAGTCAAGCTGAAAGGAACGCCGCATCTTGACGATTCGATACCGAGCCTCGTCGCATATCTGCGTCTGATCGAGCGCGGCGCGACGCCGGAAGCCGACCGCAAGATCACCGCTGTCGGACAACTGGCCGAATCCTATTGGGCCTCTCCGGCGGCCACCTCGATCCAGTACGCGATCAAGCGGAAGCTGGGTAATCCGAAGCCGGAAGAGGTGCTCTTTGCCGCCGATGGTGAGCGCCGCCGCTATCCCGCTGAACTGATCGCCGCCGATATTCTCCGGCCGATGCTCGATGCCGTCGAGCAGCAGTTCAAGATCCGGGTTCGCTCGGTCATCGCCACACATCCGGCCCGGTTCACCCGCGTGCAGAAGGAGGCGTTGCGTCGGGCCTACGACCTGTGCGGAGTGACAGTCGCCGGGTTCCTCGATGAACCGGTCGGCGCGGCGTTGAGCTATGTCCAGAGCCGGATGCAACTGCGGGCGGCGGCCCTGCGCCGGGGCGAGGCCGATTCGTACACGATGCTCGTCTATGACTGCGGCGGTGGCACCACCGACCTGACCGTGATCCGCGTCGAAACCACGCATCTCGACGGGCACACAACCATCGTCCCGACGGTGCTCGGCACCTCCGGCGCGAAGACGTTCGGCGGCGAGGACATGACGGCCGCGATGGCGGCGATCATCGTCGAGAAGATCGAGCAGGGGCATCCGACGATGCGGATTTCCGTCGATCCGGCTGCTGAAACCGATCCGAGCCTGATTCACCTCGCCGATCTGAATCGCCGTATGCTTCGGGGGCAAGCCGAGAGCATTAAGATCTATTTATCTAAGGGAGAGCAATTCCGCAAGGCGGCTACCAACCTTGTCCCTGTTCTGCGTACTTCCGCAGAGACTCAGTCTAAGCAGGATTTCGACGGTCTTAATCTGACTCTCGCAGAGCTTCAAAGCCGATTGGAGCGACCGATTGACGAGACGATGCAGATGGCTGAAGCGCTCATCGAGAGCAGCGGCGTGGGCAAGGTCGATCTGGTGCTGCTCGTTGGGATGGCGTCGAAGCTGCCGCTCGTCCAAAAGTTGGCGAAGGGCCGGTTTGAACCGACGGGTGCGACGGTCGGGATGTTGGGCGAGCTGGTCGAGTCGCTGGCGAAAGCGGAGGGACAGCCGACGACGGACCTCGTCACCGATGTCAAATCGTGCGTTGCCTACGGCGCCGGGCTGTTCGGCGTGATGGCGAACAGCATCGGCAGCGTTTCCATCGAACCGCAACTCAACCCCAAGACGACCAGCCGACTCGGCTTTCAGGTGGCGGATTTCAGCGGCCCGCGCTTCATGGAGGTGATCGGGCTGGGCAAGCCGCTGCCGGCCTCGGGCAGCTTCCGCGTCGGGCTGCGGCCGAACATCAGCATCACCGTGCTGGAGAACACCTCGACGAGCGACGAGATCACGCCCGAGGTCGTCGCGGTCAAGACGTTCCGCTTGCCGGAGGCGGTGGCCGCCCGACACACGCCGGAGCAACTCCGCGCAGCCACGCTTCGGCTGGTGCTGACCGAGGCCGAGCAACTGCTGGTCGAGATCGTCGTCCCCGGCGCCGCCACGCCGTACCAGATGAACGCCGAACGCGTCGCCAGTTACTGAGCTAGTCGGACGTTTCGCAGAACCAACCGCCCCCCGTCGGGGGGCAGCCGGCGCAAGCCGAGCGGGGGGCGTCGTTCGGAATGCTCGCAACCAACGACGCCCCTCCGGCGCTTGTGCGCCACCTCTCCGGCGGGGAGGGGTTGGATCGAAACGTCGGGTTTTGCGCCGTTTACACATCTCTGGAAATCGCTCTCACCGCCCCGATGATCCCGTTTCTGCTCGATCTGAACCACGCCGACCCGGTCGTGCTCGCTGCCGATGGCGACGAGACGGCGCTGTTGTGGCGCCCGGTGCTCGCTGCCGGACCCGACGGGAGGCTCGACGTGTCGGACGTTCGGTCGAGCGCCAAAGAGGTGGAGATCGACGAGCCGCTGGCGTTTCTGTCCGCGCTTCGGTTCGCCGATCCGGCCGAGCGGTCGCTGGCCGAAGCGTTGTTTGCCCATCTTCTCGAGCGCGTCTGGCCGCTGCTGCCGCCGTCGCAACCGTGGGCGGCGCTGGTGCCCGACCGCTGGTTGCCCGAGTTGACCGACCTGTTCCGCCGAACCGCCGCTCGCGCCGAGGCTGAGGCCCGCCGTCCGCCGGTGCTGACGGTGATCCTCACGCCGGCCGTCGTCGTGTTGAGCCGGGTCGAGCCGGTGGCGCTGACGGCTGCGGCTCGGGTCGATGCCGCCACCGTTCACCGGTTCAGCCGGGTCGGGGCGGAGGCGCCGTGGTTCGATCAAGGGATCGCAGCGGTGTCGGCGGTGTCGGTCGATGACGGGATGCAGCGGCGGCGCCACGCGGCCCAGACGATGACCGCCCGGATGATCGACGGCAGCGGCGAGGGAGCGGATTTCCCGCTGACCCTCAACGGCACGGTCGGGTTTCGGTTGGGCAGCGGCGCCCCGCTGACCATTCTCGCCGAGCGAGCCGCCGCGACGTATCCCTTGACCCGAATCCACGCGTTCCGCTGGCCGAACCGGGTGCGCCACGGCCTCGGGTTCGAACTCGTCGTGCAGCACGGCCCGACCGATCCCGGCGTCTCGCTCGCCGCTTGCTCGCTGCCGCTGCCCGATCCGACCCACCCGGCGCCGATCTACCTCGTCGTGCTCAGCCTCGCCAACCGGCACCTCGGCCACCTGCATCTGCTCCGCCGCGATCCCGGCCAGCCCGACGCCGTCCTGCTCGACCGACCCGTCTCGCTCCCGCTGCCCCTCCTGATGCTCCGCTGACGATGCGCTCTCCCCGTCCGCCCGGTTCGCCGCTGTCCCGCCTGCTCGGCCTCTGCCTCGCCGCGCTCGTGCTGCTCCTCGTGCCGCGACTCGCCGCCGCGCAGGACAAGCCCACGACGGCGTACCTCTACAAGTACAGCGATGGCGGCAAGGCTTCCTATTTCATCGCGGTCCGGTGTGACCCGGAAGAGCCGGTTGCTGCGGTGCTGCAAGATGGGCCAGGCTCTGGGTTAATTGCTTTCCCCGGCGAGACTGCAACGCTGAAGGCTGTGGTTCAGCATCTGACGGAAGCGGGCGGCGATGCGGTGTTTACGGCCCGCTCGAAGGGCAATCCGACTGCTGGAGCGTGGAAGCAATTCTGGGCGGACTACACCGGCGATGGCTATGGTAAGAAAGGGCCGGGCAGTCTGACTGTAATCAACGTGAACAAGCTGTTCGATCCCTCGTCGCTTGACGAGCGCTCGGCAGCGTATGCTTCGTATTTCCTCTATAGCACCGCGAGGCCGACGCGAGCGCAGATTGACGCACTTCCTGACGTGTCAACCGACGGCACGTTCTACGGCAAATTCCGCCCGGCGCTGCTGTCTTCTCTCCGCGCAGATTTAAGCAAGCCAGCGATTCAGACCGCGTTAGGAAAGTTTGCCCCAACTCCGCAGCCGACCGCAACTCTTTCGCCGGTTCAACCGGGTTCAGTTGCTCAGAACGAACGCTCTGGCCTGCTGGGCTACTGGCCGTGGGCGCTGGTGGCGTTGGTTGTGCTGGCGGGATTTGCTGGATTCACGCTCATGCGGCAGCGTGAGTCAGAGGCTGAATACACGGAAGTCACTTCGAAAGGTCACCTCGCAAGGGGTCATCAAGATGATTCATGGAGAGTGAAGACTGCTGCGCCAATATCTGTCGTAACGCCGCAGCCGATTGCGGATAGGGTCAACTATGACGCACTGGGCGATGCTTGGCTCGGTCCGGCGCCCGAAGAAAGAGAGCGGGTCGCACTCGACCGTTCGCCACAACCGGATCGGGGCGATGGGGTCAACTATGACGCAATAGAGGTTGATTCGCTCGGTCCTGAATCCGAAGAAAGCGAACGAGCCGCGAGGGAGCCGCAAAATGCCAATCCAGTCAATGAAGCTATGAAGCCGATGCCTGACGATGGGCAAATGCAAGCCGTCGAGGCGACGCAAGGTCGGGGCGATCAGGTCATCGAAGCGCTGCGGCGCGACGTTTTCGCGATCACCGAGCAGATGGCGACCGCTGAGGTGCTGATCGGTCGGGCAGAGCAATCCATCGAAGCGCTGCGGGGCGAGATCGGCGAGTTGACCGCCCAGAACGCCGCGCTCAGCAGACAACTGAAAGAACGGACGACCAAGAAACAGGTCTCGGCCGAGGTGGAGCGGCTCGAGGGCGCCGTCGATGCGCTCTCGGGCCGGACCGCCGCTGCGTTGCAGTTGCCGGACGACTGGAAACAGGCGCTCGGGCTGATCCAGCAGATGCTCGCCCACGTCAAGGCCGAAGCCGACAGCGCCGAGGCCGAGCGGCAG
>JBBSVG010000135.1:0-6836 GCA_038233775.1 Bacteroidota bacterium
AACGTGATCTCGAACGGCGACATGGGGCTGGTCGTCAGCCAAGCGGGTGGCGGGTTCTCGTGGCGGACGCACGCGAACCTCAACCGGCTGACGCGCTGGGAACAGGACCTAATCCGCGACGCCTCGGGCAAGTGGCTCTACCTGCGCGACCGCTCGACCGACGCGCTCCGCTCGCTCGCGTTTCAGCCGGTTCAGGCCACGTTCGACTCGTATGAAGTCAGCCACGGACTCGGACACACGACGTTTACCCAATCCGGCGACGGGCTGAAAACCGAGTGGACATTGTTCGTCGCCCCGAACGGCGACCCGGTCGAGATCTGGCTCGTGACGGTGACCAACACCGGTTCGGATGACCGGCGGCTGCAACTGGCGAGCTATTTCGAGTGGAATCTGGGCGCGGCGCCGGACAACCACCGCGAGTTCCACAAGCTGTTCATCGAGACGCGGTTCGAGCCGTCGCTGAACGCGCTTGTGGCCGAGAAATACCTGTGGGAGATCCCGACCGACCGGGGCCATTGGAACACCGATTGGCCGTACGTCGGCTTCCACGCGGCGGGCGAGTCGGTGGCCGGATGGGACACGAGCAAGGACGCGCTGATCGGTCGGCACGGCTCGGTTGAGAAGCCGAAAGGGTTGGGTGCCGGACACTTCAGCGGGACGAGCGGCCGGTTTCAAGACCCGAGCGCGTCGCTGGCCGTCAACCTCGACTTGGCACCCGGCGCAGCGCACACGACCGTGTTTCTGCTCGGCCAACCCGACCGCAACGGCGCACTCGGCGACGGTGGTTCGGTTGAAAAACTGATCGGGCGCTACGGCACGGTCGAAGCTGCGACGGCCGCGCTCGACGGTGTGAAGGCGTTCTGGTCGGAGTTGACCGGCCGGACGACGGTCCAAACGCCCGATCCGTCGTTCGATACGCTCGTCAACACGTGGCTGCCGTATCAGGCCATCGACGGGCATCTGTGGGCGCGAATCGGCTATTATCAACAGTCCGGCGCCTACGGGTTCCGCGATCAGATGCAGACGAGTCAGGTCTGGTTGCCGCTCGATCCGGCCAAAATGCTCGAGCACGCCAAGCTCAACGCCCGGCACCAGTACGCCGACGGAACCGTGCTCCACTGGTGGCATCCGCTGACCGAGCAAGGGCTGCGGACCCGAATGACCGACGACCTGCTCTGGTTGCCGTTCATGCTGACCAAATATTTGCGCGAAGTCGGCCACACCGACGATCTGGCCGACATCGTCCCGTACTACGACGGCGGCGAGGGCTCGCTCATGGAGCATTGCACCCGAGCCATCGACAACGTGCTGGCTCGGTTCAGCCCGCGCGGACTGCCGCTGATCGGCGAGGGCGATTGGTGCGACGGGTTCAGCGCGGTCGGGTTGGACGAGAAAGGCGAGAGCGTCTGGCTCGGGATGTTTCTCTACCAAACGCTGCTCGACTGGATGCCGCTCGTCGAACCGGACCGCGCTGCACGTTATCGGCAGCGGGCCGACGCGCTCAAAACGGCGATCAACGAGCACGGTTTCAACGGCCGCTGGTACATCGCCGCGACCAAAGACGACGGCACGCCCATCGGCGACCCGTCGCAGCCGGAGTGTCAGATCTTCCTCAACGCCCAAACGTGGGCGATCCTGACCGGCATCGCCGACGAGACGCGGTCCGAGTCGCTGATTAAGGCGATGTTCGAGCATTTGGCGTCGGAGAACGGGATGCTGCTGCTGAACCCGGCCTTCTCGCAGGTGGACCGCTACATCGGTTATCTGACGCGCTACACGCCGGGGCTGCGGGAAAACGGCGGCGTCTATACCCACGCCGCGACGTGGGCCGTGCTCGCCTGCGCCCATCTGAACCGGGCCGACGACGCGATGAAGCTGTTCCACCAACTCAACCCGATTTTGCAGTCGGCAAAGGACGCCGACCGCTACGTGGCCGAGCCGTACGTCCTGCCGGGCAACGTGGACGGGCCAAACTCCGAGCGGCCGGGTCGGGCTGGGTGGACGTGGTACACCGGCGCGGCGGGCTGGCTCCGCACCATCGCACTCGAAGCGATCTGCGGCGTCCGCGCCACCACCGATGGGCTGCTGATCGACCCGTGCATCCCGGCCGATTGGCCCGAAATCACCGTCAAGCGGCGGTTTCGCGGCTCGGATTACACGATCACGGTCCGCAACCCCGACGGCAACACGGCTGGTGTGATCGACCTAACGCTCGATGGCAAACGGGTCTCCGGCGCCGTCGTCCCGGCCCAACCGGCGGGCGGCGCGTATCAGGTCGAGGTCACGCTGACCGGTCGACGGGTCGGCCAACCGGTCGGGGCGACGGCATGAATCGGCTCGTCCCGCTCGTTGGCCTGGCGCTCGTCGGCTGCAAAGCGTCGGCTCCGACGCCCGAGGTCGCGGTGACGAGGCCGACGTATGCGTTGAACGCGGCCGACGAGGCGCTGCTCGATTCGGTCCAGCACCGGGCGTTCGAGTTCTTCCGCCACGAATCCGATTCCGCGACCGGACTCGTGCGCGACCGGACCCAACCGTGGTCGCCCGCCTCCATCGCGGCGACCGGGTTCGGCCTCAGCGCGTGGGCCGTCGGCGCCGAGCGCGGGTGGATGACTCGGGACGAGGCCGTTCACCGGACGCTGGCCGCGCTGCGGTTCTTCGCGGCGAGCGACCAAACCGGCGCCCGCACCGGCACGCACGGGTTTTATTACCACTTCTTGTCGATGGATCGCGGCGAGCGGATGTGGAACTCGGAACTCTCGACCGTCGATACCGCGCTGCTGTTGCTCGGCGCCCGCTTCGCCGCCCAGTATTTCGACCGCGACGACCCGGCCGAGCGCGAGATTGGGACGCTGACCGATTCGCTGACGAACCGCGTTCGCTGGGATTGGGCGACGCTGCCTGAGCAGGGCGAGTTCGGCGGCAGCATCTCGCTCGGTTGGAGTCCGGAAAAAGGCTTCATCCCGATTGGCTGGGTCGGCTACAACGAGGGGCTGCTCGTGTATGTGCTCGCCGCCGGGAGCGCGCACCCGCCGCCGGTCGCGGCCTACGAGCGCTGGCTGTCGTTCTACAAGTGGCGCGAGCCGTCGCCCGGTCTGGGCCACGTCGCGTTCGGTCCGATGTTCGGGCATCAATACCCGCAGGTTTGGCTCGACCTGCGCGGTCGGCCGGACCGCTACCTGCGCGAACGCGGGCTCGATTATTTCGAGAATTCGCGCCGGGCGACGCTCGTCCAGCGCGGCTACGCGATGACGAATCCGGGCGGTTGGGCGGGCTACGACTCGCTGACGTGGGGTTTGACGGCGTGCGACGGGCCGGGCGACACGACGATCAACGGCAAGAAATACTGGGGTTACGACGCACGCGGCACCAGCGGTCCCGACCAGTCGCACGACGATGGGACGATTGCCCCGACCGCCGCGCTCGGCTCGGTCGTCTTCGCCCCCGAGATCGTTGTTCCGACGGTGCGGGCGATGGTCGAGCGCTACGGGAAACGCGGGCTGTGGGGTCCGTATGGCCTCCGCGACGCGTTCAACCCGACCGCCGACTGGATCGACCGCGATTATTTAGGCATCGACCAGGGTCCGATTGTGCTGATGATCGAGAACCTCCGCACCGGGCTTGTCTGGCGCCGGACGATGCGCGATTCGGTTGTCCAGCGCGGCCTCCGACAACTTGGTTTCTCGGAGGTTCCATGAAACAACTCGTCCCGCTCGCCCTGACGATGTTGCTCACCGCCGGTCGCGCCGCCGCGCAAACGGACTATGTTCCGTACCGCGCCGCGCCGCCGTACGTCGCCACGGCGACCGACTCGACCTTGATGGAGGAGTTGAGCCGCCGGACGTTCAACTGGTTCTGGATTCTGGCTGACCCGTCCACCGGCTGGATCGCCGACCGCACCGGCGACTCGCGGCCGACGAATCCGGTCGTTTCGACCGCCGCCGTCGGCTTCGGGCTGACTGCTTACGGGATCGGCGCCGAGCGCGGTTACGTCACCCGCGCCGATGCGGCCGAGCGGACCAACCGTGTGCTCAGTGCGCTGCTGGCCGGTCGGCAGGGCACGCAAGCGAGCGGCAGTCTCGGCTATCGCGGCTGGTATTACCATTTCGTCACGCCGAACGAACGGGCGCGGGCGTTCGGCAGCGAACTCAGCAGCATCGACACCGGGCTGCTCTTGCTCGGCGTGATCTTTAGTCGGCAGTATTTCGACCAACCGAGCGCGGCGGAAGACTCGATCCGCGCCCGAGCCGGCCGGATCATCGACCGGGTCGATTGGCCGTTCATGCTCAACCGGAGCAACAACGGCGTCGAGGCTGGCTGGACGCCAGAACGTGGCTACATCGGGTTCCAGTATCGCGGCTACAGCGAGGCGATATTCCTGTATCTGCTCGGCCTCGGCGCGCCGATCAATCCGCTGCCCGAGGCGTCGTGGAGCTACTGGCGCGGCGGCTACGTCAAAGGCTCGACGCCGTGGTTCGCGCCGAACTTCGTCAAGTTCGCCCCGCTGTTCGGCCATCAATACCCACAATCGTGGATTGACTTCCGGGGACTGACCAGCCCCGAACTGACCGACGCGCGGCTCGGTCCCGATTACGATTACTTCGAGAATGGGCGCCGGGCAACTTACGCGAGTCAGGCGTATGCGATCCAGAACCCGAAAGGCTACGCGAATTACGGGGCGCTGGAGTGGGGTCTGACGGCGTGCGACGGGCCACCGAATTTTGGCTACAACGGCTACTTCGCCCGTGGCGCCGCTGGCTCGCCCGCGCTCGATGACGGGACCATCGCCCCGACCGCCGCCGCCGCGTCCGTCGCCTACGCGCCCGAGATCGTGTTGCCGACGCTGGCGCGAATCAAAACCGTCAACCGGCTCTACGGTCCCTACGGCTTCCGCGACGCCTACAACACGACCGCAAGCTGGGTCGATACCGATTATTTGGGCATCGATCAGGGTCCGATCCTGCTGATGCTGGAGAATTACCGCTCCGAGATGGTCTGGCGGATGGTTCGGCGCGACAGCCAGATCGTCCGAGGGCTGCGCCGGGCTGGCTTCACCGGCGGCTATCTGGCCGGTCCGAGCGCCGTCGGCGACGAACCGGCCGCGCCGACGACGTTCGCGCTGCTGCCCGCCAGCCCGAACCCGTTCAATCCGCAGACGGCTATCGGCTATCAGCTATCGGCCGTCAGCACCGTCAAACTGCAAGTATTCGACGCGCTCGGGCGGCAGGTGCGGACGCTGGTTGACGAGACGAAACCGGCCGGTTCGTATAGCGCAACGTTCGACGGCGCCGGGCTGCCGAGCGGCATCTATCTGGTCCGGCTGACGACGCCCGCCGGGTCGCGCTCGCAACGGCTGACGCTGCTCCGATGAAACCGATCCGCGCCCTCTGGCTCTGGCCGCTGCTGCTGCTCGTCGGCTGCAGCCGCCCCGACCGCTCGCCGACCACCCTAACGATGTGGGCGATGGGGTCGGAAGCCGAACAGGTCCGGCCGCTGCTGGACGAGTTCGAGCGGAGTCGGCCGGGCGTGAAGATCGTCCTGCAAGCCTTGCCGTGGTCGGCCGCCCACGAGAAATTGCTCATCTCCATCGCCGGCCAATCGGCGCCGGACGTGGCGCAGTTGGGCAACACGTGGGTCAGCGAGCTGGCCGCGATGGGCGCGCTGAGTCCGCTGGAAACCGGCGATTTAGCCACTCGCGGGATCGATTCGACCGACTATTTTCCCGGCATCTGGGCGACGAACCGGGTCGATGGGCAGCTCTACGGCGTGCCGTGGTACGTCGATACCCGCGTCCTGTTCTACCGCGACGACCTGCTCCAGCGCGTCGGCTACGACCACCCGCCGCGCACGTGGACCGAGCTGCGCGACGTCAGCCAGAAGCTGAAAGCCGTCGGTGGCGCCGATCATTACGCGCTCGAACTGCCGCCCGTCGCTTGGGAGCAACCGATGTTTTTCATGTTGCAGAACGGCGCCACGCTGCTGCGCGACGGCAATCGGTTCGGCAACTTCGCCACGCCCCAAGCGGTCGGCGGGATTCGCGAATATCTGGGCTATATCCGCGACGGCCTCGCGCCCCGGCAACCGCTGCCGAACCTGTACGCCTCGTTCGCCGACGGGCAGATCGCGATGTTCATCAGCGGTCCGTGGGAAGTTTATCAGCTCAACGAGCGCTATCCCGACCTGTCGTACCGAACCGCGCCGCTGCCGGTCGGTCCGGCCCGAGCGGCGTCGTCGGCTGGCGGCAGCAGCCTGGTTGTGTTCAAGAGTTCGCCCCGACGAACGCTGGCGCTCGACCTGATCGGGTTCCTCTCGCGACCCGACGTGCAGACGCGGTTCTACCGTCGGGTGCGCGACCTGCCCGCCCGGCGCAGCGCGTGGGCCGATTCGTCGCTGACCGCACAGCCGAAGGTGGCGGCGTTCTTCACGCAGCTCGAGTCGGCCGTTCCGGCGCCGGCGGTGCCGGAGTACGAGCAGATCGGCCAGCAAATCCGGCTGCGGCTGGAGGAAGGCCGCTTCGGCGACGCGACGCCCGAGGCCATCGCCGCCCATCTCCAGGCCGACGCCGACCGGATTCTCGCCAAACGCCGCTGGCTGCTCGACAAGCGACACGACGAGGCCGCCCGATGACGACGCCGCTCGAAGCCGCCAACCCGCCCGTCGCGGCGATTGCCCCGATCCGGCCGCGACGCGAACGGTCGTCGTGGGCGCCGGTGCTGTTCGTCGCCCCAGCGCTCGGGCTGCTGGTCGTGTTCTTTTTCCTGCCGGGGCTGGCCGCGTTTGGCCTCAGCCTGACCGATTACGACCTCTACGCCGGCGGCGATCCGGCCAACGCGCGGCTC
>JBBSVG010000136.1:0-6827 GCA_038233775.1 Bacteroidota bacterium
GATCCGGCCGAGCGCCGAATCGGCGGCCAAGCCGTCGTAGAACGCTTGCACATCGGCCCGCTCGTCTGGCGAACCGGCGTCGTCTTGGATGTTGTCGGTCACCAGCCAGATCACATCGGCCGACGAACGCGCCCGAGCCTCGCGCAGTCGGACGGCTTTCAGCGCCTGATCGAGCAGCGTCATCCGGCCGTAGCCCGCGCCGGTCGCCATCGGGACGAGGTCGCGCTCAATCGAGTAGAACGGCGTCACGGCCGCGCCGTCGGGCAGCGATTCCTTCAACTCATCGACCAGCGCCGTGATGCTGCCCGCGTTGAAGAACCCCGCCATGCTGCCCGAGCGGTCGACGACGAGCGTGTGCCGCAGCGCTTGCTCCCCTGTCGGTTGCGCTGCGACCGTCCACGCGCTCATGAGGAGCATCAGCAGACCGCCACCCAGCGCCAGCACCTTTCGACACACCGTTCCGCTCACACCGTCTCCAGAGAGTTGATCCCGTGCTGACCCATCACAGTTAACGTGGATACGCGCCCACGGCCTTCGGAACGGCTCAACTGGCCGGATAAACGCGCAACTCCAGCCGCCCGGCCGCGCGGACCGGCACGACGAGTTGCCCTAAATGGGCCATCGGCAGCCCGACGATCTCGCCGCCGCCGGGCGGAACCAGATGCGCGTGCGCCGTCGGCAGCGCTGCCACATCGTAGAGCCGCACCCGACGCTGGCCGCCGGGGTCTTCCTCCATCGTCGCTATTTGGGCGCCGATGCGAACCGGCGGCTCCAGGTGCGGCCGACCCTCAACAATCGGCAACGCCGAGCCGCCGATGGGACTCAAGTAATACATCCCCGCTGCGCTGGTGACGATCAGCGACCCATCGCTCAACGGGACCAGCGCGGCGCCGACGTGGCCTTTCAGCCAGACCTCAAGCCCGTCCGGGTGGGCCGGTCGCCAGCGGAGCACGGTGCCAGCCTTCGTCACCAAGAAAACCGCCGTCCCGTCGAGCGAGACGACCGGCCGACGGCCGAGGTCCGGCGTCTCGTCCTTCGTCGTCGGGACGAGTCGGACGGGACCGCCGCCCGCCGGGACGACCGCGAGGCCGGTGCCCGCCGGCGCGACCATCGTCCCATCCGACAGCGCCGTCGGCAGCCCAATCCGGCCCAGCCCGCTCAGCTCGATCTCCGCTTCCTCGCCGATGCCCGGAGACCAGCGGCGAACCAGCGCCCGGTCGTCGCTGGCCTTGACGTCGCGCTCGATCCAGCCAACCCGAGCCGAGCCGAGCGAGACAGCCGGATAGGGACAGCCCAACTTCGACTCGACGAGCAGCTCGATGCCGCCGCTTCGGGTCGAATCGCCGAGCCGGTAGAGGCCATCTTCGGCGAGGACGAGCGGTTCGCCGTTCAAATCGGTGGTCGGCAGGTTCCGGACTTTGCCGAGCGCGCGCTGGGTTGGCGTGCCCCAGCCGACGATCTCTAACACCGCTTGCTCATCGGCCCAACAGTAGAGCGTCCCTTGCAGGCTCGCCAGTTTCAGCCCCGACACGGTGGCTTCCCACGGCAGCGGCACGGTCCGCTCCGGCTGGCCGAGCACAGCGGCCGTCCAACGCGCCGTCGGCCCGGCCGTGAGCAGACCGGCGACTTCCGCTTCGCCCAACGACCGCTGGCAGCCGCGACAGAAACAGGCGCTGATCCGGTTGCTCGAGCTGCACGTCGGGCAGAGGATGGCGACGGCGCCCGAGGTGTATTTGCCCAACCGGATCGACCCGGCCGGGACCGAGCCGAGCGCGGTGACTTGCTTCTCGGTCCCGCCGGGATAGGGGTTGCCCGTCAGCGGCGGACCGACCGGCCCCGACCTCGCTTTCGCCTTGGTTCTCGGGCGACCCGGCGCGGCGGGCTGCTGCTTCGCCGTCGGTCGAGCCATCGTCGGTGCGGGCGGCGCCTCGCCGGACGTCGGGTTCGGATCAGCAGCCGGTTTCGGCTCGTGGGCGCTGCCATCGCCACCGACAATTTTGCTGAGGTTTCGCAACAAGTCGTCGAACGTCGTGCTCATAAGATCGAAAAAAGGGAGTGGCGACCGGGGCCGATTGATTGGCCGATTCAGGCGGCGAACATCTGGCGGAACGCGTCCTGACAGGCCGGGGCGGCGCGGCGAACCTCGCCCTGCCACGTCGGCTCGTCCATCGTCGGGCGGAACCGCTGGGCGATCAACATCGGCTGCGCGAGCGATTCAGCCTCGGCGGGCGCGGTCGGTTTGTAGCCGGAGAGCGATTGGATCAGCGACGCATAGACGAGAATCCCGGCCGTCAGATCGTCGGCGGGATAGCTGTCGTGCTTGACATCGCGCTCGACAAGCAGCCAGCGGTTGATCTGCTCGAACACGAACCGGTGCGCCGCCTCGGCAGCCTGGTCGGCGGCGGGTCGGGAGATCGCGATGCGGCCGAGTTCGGTCATCAGCCCGAGCAAGGTCGGCTGGGCGCGAACGACGGCGGCGAGCTGCGACAGGTGCGCCCGAACGGCGGGCGGCTGTGAGGTCGCGGCGGCGAACTGTCGCGTCAGGAACTCGTGCAGCGTGGTCGGCGGTGGCGGCGGCGGCGGTTCGACCGGCAGTTCGCTTGCCAGCCGGGCGGCCTTCGATAGGGCTTCCGAGCCGATGGTGGCCCAGCGGGCATCGGCATCGGGCAGCGAAACCCGCAGCCGATCCTTGTCGAACGTTTGCCGGAGTCCGAGCCGGTCGCACAGCCCTTCGACCAGTCGGCGCCCTTCAAAATCCCGAAGCTGCAACCGAATCACCGTCTCCGGCAAGCGGAATCGCTTGGCAAAGCGGAGAAACGCCTCGGTCGTCGCGACGAGCGTTGCGGTCGGCACGCCCGTCAGGTCGAGCGTGTACGGACAGCCGTCGATGAACAGCCCAACCGACCACGCCGACAGGTCGCCGCTCGCCGCGCCCATCTCGCGCCGCTTCCGCTCGACGAGCCGCAACCAGTCGGGCGGTTCCTTGACTTGGGCAACCGGCACTTGCGGCTTCGGCTCGACCGGCGTCGGCGCGGGCGCCGGGGTCGCCGTGACGCCGTAGGTCGGGTTGCCCGCCAGTTTCCAGTCCACCTTGCTCACCCACGCCGTTTGGGTCGATGAAACGGTCGCTGGCGAGGCAAGTTGCTGACTCAATGTTTGACCGGATTGGACTTGCGGCGTCGGCGCGGCAGCGTTGCTGACAATGGCCTTGATGAACTTGTAACCGACCCAGACGATGAACAGAAAGATGAAAACGCCCATCGTGATGATTCCTCCGTTGCCCGATTGTGTCCACACCGCCGAGATCACCGTCGGCGGGATGCCGACCGACCGGAGCCGCTGCCGCTCGTCGTCGGTCAGCGTTGTCTTGCCGCCGACCTTGACCTGCTCGAGCAGCGCTTGGAAAACGGCGTCGGTGCCGATCTGCTCGCGCAACCGCCCCCGGAGTACCGGCCGCCGGTTGCCATAGAAGTCCGTCCAGCCCTCTGCCCGACCGAGCCCGTTCAGCAACCGCTCGACATCGCTCAGTTCAAGCGTCGGTCGGCCGAAGAAGAAGCGGGCGAGCAAGGCGCCTTCGCCGCGAGGATCGCGCAACAGGCGGTTGACCCCGACGACCCGAAGCGCACCAACCCGTTCGCTGCTGCCCGCCGCCCGCTCGGTCCAGCCGACGAACCGCGCCCACGCCGCTGCGTCCCAAGCGGCCTGATCGGCGCGGAACCAGCCGTCGCCGAGGATGCGTCGAGTCGGGTCGCCGACCGGCAGCGACAGCCGCGAAACGAACCGGTCGACGGCCGGGCGGTCGGTTTTCAGCGGCAGCCAACCACCGGTGACGGAGTCTGGGGCGACGACCACGCCGCCGCCGTTCTCGACGGCAAACAGCACGTTCAAGCCGCCGCGAATCCCGTTGTAATCGTAGCGGTACAGCCGAATCTCACCGTCGCTCTGCGCCCGACCGACGCCCGCCCAAGCGGCGACGAGCAGCAGCGCGAGCGTCCAGACCCGACACGAGGGCGTCATGAAACCGCCTGATGCAGGTTGAGGTAGAACGGCGCGTTCAGCGCCCAGCACGACTTGTAGGCGCTGCCGAATCGGGCCAGACCGCGTTTCATCTCGTCGAGCGGCGTGTCGTGCAGGTCATAAAGCGCCTCTTGATACACCTGCTCGAACTCCTCAGCGGAGGCCTCTTTGCTGCCCGTCAGGTAGAGCAACGAGAGCGTTTTGAGTCCGTGAGGCACGGCTGAATCCGCCTTGAGTCGCTCGAACTCGGCTCCGGCGGTGGCCAGCGCTTCGGCCATCTGCGCCTGTCGCAGGATTGCCGGGTCGGTCGGGGCGAGTTTGCGCGCCCGAACCGCAACGCGACGCGCCTCGTCGTTGGCGCCCAACTCGATCAGCGTTTCGGCCAGCCCGGCGAAGCGGTAGGCGACGTAATCTCGGGACGATTCGGCGGCGGGCAGCACGGTTTCGATCTGGTTGAGCGTCGCCTCCAGCAGCGGCATATTGTGGTTCAGGATGCAGACCTCAACCTTGGCGAACAGCGCGGTAAAATCGCCGAAGTCGAGCTGTCCGTCGAGTGAGATCGCCCGGTCGAGCGCCCGCAGCGCGTCATCGTAGCGGCTCTGCTTGATGTAGATCTGGGCCAGCCCGACCCACTGGTCGGAATCTTCTGGGGCGAGCTGGATCGCTTGCTCTGCCGCCCGAATCGCCTCCTCGTAGCGCTTCAGATCGCGAAGCGCCACGCTCGCGTTGCCGTGGTAAGCGGCATTGCCCGGCTCATCCTTGATGCACAGCGTGAATTGGTCGATTGCAAGCGCGGGATCGCCCAAATACAGCATCGCCAAGCCGAGCAGATTGCGGACAAACGTCAGGTTCGGGTCCAGATGCAGCGCCTGCCGGAACGACAGGATCGCGACGTCGTATTCCTCGTCCTCGTGCAGCGACTTCTGCCCAGCGAGAATCAGCGCCTGAATCTCATCCGAGAGCGAGCCGACGGTGTCGTACTGCCTCCGACTGTCCGAGTCGCGCAGCGTTTCGTAGGCTTCGCGGACCCGCTTGAACATCTCCGGATCGGCCGCAGGACCGTCAGGCGGGTAGCGCTTGATCTGCTTGGCGTAGGCCCGACGGATCGCTGCGAGATCGGCCGACCGATTCACCTCAAGGATCGCGTAATAATTCTCGGATCGGCTCATCGGCGCGTCCTCTCCAGAGGATTGAGATAGGGCGATTTCGGATCAAGCCGCCGCAACTCGGCGACGAGCGAGTCGGCGCGGCCAGATTCACCGGCGGCGCGGTGGAGCAGCACCCGACGTTGAACCGCCTCGTCCCACAGCGGCACGGTCGGTCCCAGTTGGATAACCTCGTCCAGCGCAGCGGCCGACAGGTCGAGCTGACCGGTCCGCTCCAACGCGCCGGCGAGGGCGTAGCCCGCATCGTCGGCGAGATCGGTCCCGCGTGCCCAGACCGCCGCCTGCCGGAGCGCTGCCACGGCGCCGTCCCGATCCCGCCGCCGAACCGCCCGGCGACCGGTCCGATAAGCCAACAGCGCCGCTTGCCGCCGCAACCCGAGCGGGGTCGGCGATTCCGTTAGCGATTCGACGGCAACCGGTGAAGCGGTCGGCTCGGGAACCGGTGCGGCGGTCGGCGGTGCGACTGGAGACATTGAAACTGGAGACGTGGCGACGGCCGCGACAGTTGCGCTGGACGCCGTCGGCGCCGATCCGCGCTCGCGCAGGTTCAGCCCGACCGAGCCGAGGGGCCGGCCGGCCCGGGCGGCCGCGGGCCCCCGCCCCCCCGGGGCCGGGCGGGTCGGGGGCGGCGGCGGCCGCTCCACCCGCGCGGCGGCGACCCAGCGCCACCCGTTGCCCGTGCTGCTCGTCGGCTGCGGCGCCCGATCCACGGTCGGCGCTGCGGTTGGCAACTCGGGACATTGATCCAAATAGCGCAGCGCGGTTGGGTTCGCCGTGTCCACCTGCACCGCTTCGCGCCACTTCGACCGGGCGGCGGGGCGGTCGCCGAGCGCTTCGTCGCACAGCCCGGCGACGAGCAGCGCCCGCACGCTCTGTCGGTGAACCCCCAGCGCGGTCGCCGACTGAACGCGAGCCGCTGCCCACTCGCCCCGCTCCGCCGAGGTGATCGCTTCGGACAACGCCGCGCGATGCGCCCGGATCGGCTCGCTGTCGAGCCACGTCCGGTAGCGTGCGGCTTCGTCACCGTCGGCCGATGCCCACGACTGTCCGGCGCCGTCGAGATCGCCGAGCAGGGCGAGCAACAGCCCGCGCCGCACGCCGTCGCCGGGCGGCAGAGTCGCCAGCGCCGCCGTCAGGTCGCCCCGCTCGATCCGCTCGTCCACCTCGTCTGATGCTGTTGTCATGGCGCCTCGCTCGTCCTGCTGAATCGGTCGAAAATTGGTCAGCATCGGACGATTTTATACGTCGAGGTCGAACAGCATGTCGGTCAGCGCGTCCTCGGCGGTGCGGACGGCGGCGGCATCGTCCCGACTCAGCGCCGATTTGAGCCCGTCGAGCGCGGCCCGGAGTCGCTCGGCTTGGGCGGCGTCCGATGCCTGCGACAGCTTCCGCTCGGCATCGGCGATGAGCGGTTCCATCTTCCGAGCTTGGCTGGACGTCCGCCACGACTCGTCTTTCGGTGCGTCGGTCATCGCGCCGCCGGCGTGCCAGCGCTCGACCCGCTCCGTTGCCTGCCGCTTCTCCGCGTCGCTCATCCGCAGCTTCTGCCGGTCGATCCGCCGCACGACCTCTTTGCCCGTCAGCGGCACCAGCACCTGGACCTCCAGAATCCCGTTGACGTCGTAAGTGAAGGTGACTTCGAGA
>JBBSVG010000137.1:0-6826 GCA_038233775.1 Bacteroidota bacterium
ATATCGGCGAAATGATCGCCGTCCACATCGGCCCGGCAGGCGCCGTCTCGGGCGGCGAGCAGCGTCGCGCCAAGCGGACCGTGGGTGGCCGAGGCGAACGCCGCCCCGTCGTACCCGCCGCGACTGGTGCCGTTGACGAGCGCCGTCAGGCTCGGCGTCGGCGTCGGGTCTTTCGTCAGAAAATTGACCACGCCGGCGATGGCGTCGGCGCCGTAGAGGGCCGAACCGGCGCCCTTGACCACCTCGACCTGACGCAGGTTGAGCGGCGGAATCTGCGTCAGCGCGAATCCGGCCGAGAGACCGGTCAGGTTGGGGACGCCGTCGAGCAGAAACTGCGTGTAGCGCCCGGCGATCCCCTGAATCCGCAGGTTCAGCGCCCCGGTCGCGGCCGAACTCGACTGGAGATGGACGCCCGGTTGCTCCATGAACAGCTCGGTCGCGTTCGACGGCCGAACCGCAAGCGCTTCCTCAATGTCCTCGGTTGGGATCAACTCGACCCGAACCGGGCTGTCGGCCAGCGAGCGGGCGGTGCGGGTGCCGGTCGTGACGACCTCGGCCGTCTGCAACGCGACCGGCGGCAAGGCAACCGACAGCACAAGCGAGCCGTCGGCGCCGAGCGTCACCGCCTGGGTCCGGGCGGCGTAGCCGACGAACGAGACGCGAACCGTGTAGGCACCGGACGGCACCGGCGACAGCGAGAACTGGCCGCTCCGGTCGGTCGCCGCACCGAGTCCGGTGCCGATCAGCACGACGCTCGCGCCTGGCAGCGGTTCGCGGGAAACCGAGTCGCGGACGGTACCCGTCAGATGGGCCGATTGCGCCTGGACGGATGTCGCCGACAACAGCCCCAGCAGTCCGACCAACAGCCAACCGCGCACGTTCAGCCTTACGATTTCAGGTTCGCCAGCCGCGCCGATACGAAAGAAGCGGCCGCCTCAAGCAGCAGAACGTTTGTCGGAGCGGGGAAACTTGACGAACGCCACCCCGGCGGCTTTCAACTCGCGCCGGGCCTCTTTCAGATAAGCGGTCATCTCGTCGAGGGTCTTGAACCTCTCGTTGAACGCATCCTTCTCGGCGTAGAGATCGATCAGGATCGGGTCCGTCTCGACGTAAGAATCAGCTTTGACTTTCATCTGTCCTCCCCGGTGAGGCGATCAAGGGTCACCCCTCGGGTTTGGGGTTGATAAGGAAGTCGCGGCGGTTGAGCTGGAAGTTCAGGACGATCCCGATGAAGGCAAGGTTCGTCAGCAGCGCCGAGCCGCCGTAGGAGAGGAACGGCAGCGGGATGCCGATGGTCGGCAGGATGCCCATCGTCATGCCGGTGTTGATGACGATGTGGACCGTAAAGATCGTCGCTGCGCCGATGGCGATGAGCGAGGCGAACTGCGACCGGGTCGCGTTGGCCGCCCCGACGAGGCGCAAAATGAGGATCGCGAACAGGCCGAGCACCGTCACGCAGCCGACGAAACCGAACTCCTCGCCGAGCACGCAGAAAATAAAATCCGTCCACTGTTCCGGGATGAAGCGCAGTTGCGTCTGCGTCCCCTGCAAGAACCCCTTGCCCCAGAGTCCGCCCGAGCCGATGGCGACCTTCGACTGGATCACGTTGTAGCCCGCGCCCAACCGGTCGACCGACGGATCGAACATGATCGCGATCCGCTGTTGCTGGTGCGGTTGCAGGACGTGATGATAGATGTACGGCGTCGCGTAGGCCGCGCCGATGGTGGCGGCGATGCCGAGCAGCGCGATCCACGGGTTGACCCGGAACACCAGCGCCGCGCCGAGGGCGAGCACCGCGACGGAGAGGCCGATCTGGAGCGAGAAATACCCGGCAATCGCGGCGACGACCGGGAAAATCGCCATCAACATCACGCCGAGCGGCAGCCCGGCCCAGTAGAGCATCGGCAAGAGCAGCGCGGCGAAAACGAGCGCCGTCCCGGTGTCGTTCTGCGCCAGCACAAGGCCCATTGGCACAAGCACGATCAGCACGGCGACGATGACGTGCAGCACTCGGGTCGGGTCGGTCCGCCGGTCGCTGAGCCACGACGAGAGCGCAAGCACGGTCCCGAGCTTGGTCATCTCCGACGGTTGCAGCCCGATGGGGCCGATGTAGAGCCACGCTTCCGCGCCCGCCACCTTCCGCCCGGCGACGATGGTCACGGCCAGCAGCCCGAGCAGGACGAAATAGATCGGGTACGAGAGAGTGTAGAGCCAGCGCGACGGGATGAAGACGATCCCGGCAATGGCGACCGAGCCGAGCGCCGCCCAGAGCACCTGTCGGCTGAAGTTGCCCGCCATCGGCGAACCGAACGTGGCCGAATAGACCAGCGTGAGGCCGACGCCGACGAGCAGCGCCGTGACCAGCAGCGAGAAGAAATCGAACTCGCTCAGGTCGTCGCGAATCTCGCCGCGCAGCCGGGCGTCGTCGTAGCTCCGCATGGGTCAGCGTCCCTGGGTCGGTGTTGTGGCGCGGGCGGCGGCGGCGCGGGCAGGTGACGGGGCACGGTTGCGTCGGACCGGGGCGACCGGCGACCCACCGCCGTCGGGCGTGACCTTCAAGCTGTCCAGCCCGATGTAACCGGGCAGCGGCTTCGACAGGTGGCGATTCAGAAACTGATCGATCATCGCTTGGGCAATCGGTGCCGCCCACGTCGCCCCATAACCGGCGTTCTCGACCAGCACGGCGACGGCGATCTTCGGATGGTCATAGGGCGCGAACGCGATGAACCACGAGTGGTTGTCACCGTGCGGGTTCTGCGCGGTGCCCGTCTTGCCGGCGATGGCGAGATCCGGCATTCGGATGTTCGTCGCCGTCCCGCTCTCGACGACCAACCGCATCCCGTTGCGGACAACCGCCATCGCCTCGGGCGAGATGTTCAGCGGGTGCGATTCGTAGGCGACCGGCTCGCGATGGTTGCCGAACACGTCGCCTTCTTCGCGAACGAGGTGCGGCTGATACCACGTCGTCCCGTTGGCGAGCGCGGCGGCATAGGCGGCCAGTTGCAGCGGCGTCGTGACGACCTCGCCCTGACCGATGGCGATGCTGACCAAGTAGCCCGGCGTCCACCGTTTGACCCCGTAGATCCGGTCGAAGTATTCCTTCGACGGCAGAATGCCCTTGCGCTCGTTGGGCAGATCGATCCCCGTCCGCGCGCCGAAGCCGAACCGGCGCCCATATTCCGTGTAGCGTTCGAACCCGATCTTGAACATCAACTGGTAGAAAAACACGTTGCACGAGTGCTCGATGGCGCCCGTGACGTTGATCGTTCCGTGGACGTGGGTGCAGCGGAAGTAGTGGCCGCCGTAGGTGAAACCGCCCGGACAGTAGGTGGTCCACGTCGGCGTGATGATATGATCGTTCAGCGCGGCGGCGGCGAGCACCATCTTCCACGTCGAGCCGGGCGGATATTCGGCTTGAATCGCCCGGTTATAGAGCGGCTTTTCTTCGTCGGTGTTGAGCCGCCGCCAGAGGTCGCGCGGGATGACGCCGGAGAGCGAATCGGGCGCGTAATCGGGCTTCGACGCCAGCGCGATGATCTCGCCATTGTTCGGGTCGATGGCGACCGCCGCGCCGCGCCGACCGGTCAGCATGAACTCGGCGACCCGTTGCACGTCGGCGTCGAGCGCAGTGAACAGCGAGCGGCCCTCGACCGGGGCGATGTTCTGCGAACCACCGTCGTACTCGCCAACCTGTTGCCCGCGCACGTTGACCATCATCAGTTTGGTGCCCGGCACGCCGCGCAGCGCCGATTCGTAGGAGCGCTCAACCCCGCTCGACCCGATCAGGTCGCCCATTCGGTAGCCGTCGGCTTTCCGCTTCGCCAGTTCGGTCTGCGAGATCTCGTTCAGATAGCCGAACATATGCGCCGCCGTGATGCCGGGCGGGTAGTGCCGCTTCGAGTCGATCACCACCTCGACGCCGGGCAACTGCCAACTGTGCTCCTCGACGGCGCTGAGCGTGGCGAACGAGATGTCGCGGGCAACGCGGCTCGGGGCAAACGGGCTGTAGACCCGCGCCTCGGCCACCGAGCGGCGCAGCTCGGCGGGCGTCTTACCGAGCAGCCCGGCAAGCAACGCCGTCCGGGTCGTGTCGAACGCTTTGGGCGTGACGGTCAGCGAGTAATACGGTCGGTTATCGACCAGCAGCCGACCGTAGCGGTCGTAAATGATCCCGCGCGCCGGTTCGACGGCGATCTTGCGAACGGCGTTCAGCTCGCTGACTCGACCGTACTCGGCGGTGCCATAGACCTGCATATACGCCAGCCGGGCCGTCAGCACGCCAAAAATGCCCATCACGCCCGCATAGAGCAGGTAGCGACGGGAGCGTGACCCGAACGAGGTGAGATTGGGGACTGTCATTCATCGGCCTCCGAGTAGGGGTCGGCGCCGGCACCGCGACGAAACAGCAGAAAGCCGAAGCCGAGCGCAACGACGGCCGTGTAGAACGCGCCGCCCAGCCCGAACCGCAGCAGGAGCGTCCAGAGACCAAGTTCCGTGCCCGCTGAAAACAGCGCGAAGTAGAACAGATTGTGGACGAGTGCGGCCAGAAACGTCACGCCTGCCAGCTCCCACGCGTTCAGCGGCCGGGCGCCGCGACGGGAGCGGTGGAAGTAGCCCGAGATGAACCCCGCCAGCGTTTTGCTGAACGCGCCCAAGCCCCAGAGCGTCGAGAAGAAGTCCGTCAGCAGCCCGGCGACGAACCCGACGCCGGTGGCGGGCACTTGGCCGAGCCGGACGCCCGCATAGACGACGGCGATCAGGACCAGATCGGGCGAAACTTGGCCGATGGCGAGCACGCCCGAAACGGTGCCCTGGATGAACACCAGCACCAGCAGCACCAGCCCGTAGCGGATCGGATTCACGGAAAAGCGGTCAGCGGAGCGTGGCCGAGAGCCGCGCCTCGAGCGCGACCCGCTGGGAGTCGGGCCGGGTGCGGACGACGAACACCTCCTGCAAGCGGTTGAAATCGACGCTGTTTCGCAGCCGGATGCGCCAGAAGATCCCGTCCGGGTCGCTCTGCACCGAATCGACGACGCCAATCCGCAGATCGGCCGGGAAGATCGGGCTGTACGATGAGGTCAGCACCACGTCGCCGCGCTTGACATCGACGCTCTTGACGACGTTCGTCAGCTCGCTTCGGGTCGGATCGCTGCCCGACCAGCGGACAATCCCAAGCGCCCGGCTGCGCTGCACTTGGGCCGAGACGCGGAAATCGCGGTTGACCAAAAGCTGGCCGACCGCGTACCCGTCGCTCGTCAGCACGACCTTGCCGACCAGTCCGCGATCCGTGATGATCGGCATATCGACGCCAACGCCGTCGTCCTGGCCGACGTTGAGCGTGACCGTGTTCCGCTGGAGCGACAGATCCTTGCCGACCACCTCGGCGGAGACGAGATCGAGCGGCGATCCTTCTTTCAACCCCATCAGCCGACGAATCCGAATGTTCTCCAACCGCGCCTCGCGCAGCCGGTTGACCTCGTCGGCCAGCTCGATGTTCGTCCGCCGCAGGTCGTCGTTGTCCCGCAGCGCCCCGAAGAAACGCGGCAGCCACGTCACATAACCTTGCAACGAGCCGACCAGACCGACGGTGTAGCCGCGCACCGCCCGGAGCTGCGACGTGTCGTGCAGGAAAAAAAGCACCAGCGAACAGGCCAGAAAGGCCAGCAGCAGCAGGTACTCGCGGAAGCCGACGAGCAGGCGAAGGAGTCGTTCCACAATCGGGGTCGGCCCGGCGACGGATCAGTAACGCTTGGACTTGACGAGAACCTTCTGATAGCCAGCGATATCGTCGAGCACCTTGCCGGTGCCGCGCACGACGGCCGTCAGCGGGTCGTCGGCGACGTGGACCGGAAGCGAGGTTTCTTCTTTCAGCCGCTCGTCGAGCCCTTTTAACAAGGCGCCGCCGCCGGTCAGCATGATGCCCCGGTCGAGAATATCGGCGGCGAGTTCCGGCGGCGTCTGCTCCAGCGAGAGCCGCACCGCCGTGACGATGGCCGAAACCGACTCGCTCAGCGCGTCGCGGACCTCGACGGAGTTGACTTCGGTCGTTTTGGGGATGCCGGTGATCAGGTCGCGGCCTTTGACCGTGACCGTCATTTCCTCGCGCAATGGCGTCGCCGAGCCGATGGTACACTTGATCGACTCGGCCGTCTTCTCGCCGATGAGCAGGTTGTGGTTCTTGCGGAAGAACTGGATGATCGATTGGTCCATCTCGTCGCCGCCGATTCGGATCGACGTGTCGTTGACGATGCCGGAGAGCGCAATGACGGCGATCTCGGTCGTCCCGCCGCCGATATCGACGATCATGTTGCCGACCGGTTGCTCGACATCAAGCCCGATCCCGATGGCCGCCGCCATCGGCTCCGCGATCATGTACACTTCCTTGCCACCGGCCTTCTCGGCCGCTTCGCGAATCGCCCGCTTCTCGACCTCGGTCACGCCGCTCGGGACGCAGATGACGATCCGGCGTCCACCGGGAAACCACCCTTGCTGCACTTTGCGGATCAGACCTTCCAACATCCGCTCGGCCATCTCGAAATCGGCGATCACCCCGTCTTTCAGCGGCCTGACCGTGCGGATGTCGCGGTGCGTCTTCTCGTGCATCTGCCGCGCCTCGTTGCCGATGGCGACGACCTTGCGCGTGTTCCGGTCGATGGCGACGACGCTCGGCTCGTTGAGCACGATGCCCTTGCCTCGGACATAAATGAGGGTATTGGCCGTCCCGAGATCGATGGCGACGTCGGTAGAGAACAGGCTAAACATGAACAGGTTCGGTTAGGCGAGAAAAAGAAAACGGTCGATGCTAATGTCGGAAATGGCGCTGCCC
>JBBSVG010000138.1:0-6819 GCA_038233775.1 Bacteroidota bacterium
CTAGATCGGTTTTCAAGTGGGTGTGGAAGGATAGCCACAGTGTGTGAACCATCCTTCGGCATCGCGAGCCGTCACGGAATCCAGAGCTGTCACCAACGCTAGGTCCAATGCCTCCACCGTGCGTGCAGCCATCGCCCGAAGCTTCGCCTTGATCTTTCCCCAGCACGGCTCTATCGGCGAGAAGTCCGGCGAATACGGCGGCAGATACATCAACTGGCAGCCTGATGCCTCGATCAACTCTCTGACCCGAGCCACCTTGTGCGGCCGCAAATTGTCCATCACCACGACCTGACCCGGCGACAAGGCTGGTAGGAGCACGTGTTCGACAAACGCCAGAAACACATCGGTACAGGTGGCCGCTTCGATGGTCATCACGGCCACCACCCCGGTCAGCGATAAGGCGCCGAGCACAGTCAACTGGGTGTAGCCACCGAACGGAGCACTGCCGTAGGCCCGCTTGCCTTTCTCTGATCGGGCATAGAGTCGGGTCATTTTCGTCGAGATTCCGCTCTCGTCGACAAAGACAAGTCGATCAGGCTTGATCTCGGAAACCTCTACTCGGTACTGCTCTCGTCCGGTGATGACGTCTGAGCGGTCTTGTTCACTGGCCCGGAGCGTCTTTTTTTTCGGGTCAGCTTCAACCGGTTCAGCCCGTGCCACAGGGTCGCCTGGCTGACCTTCTTGCCAGTATGCTGTTGATAGTCGGCCACCAACTCGGCCAGGGTCGCATCGGGCCGCTTCTGATGCAACTCAGCCAGTAGCGGCAAAGTCTGCTCGGTGAACTCTGGCTTGGGTCCGTGGCGATATGGCTGCGGGGTGAGTGTGCCGTGGGTGCGCTGATGGGTGATCCAGTTGTAGAGGGTGCTCAACGCGACCTGGAACTGGGTGGCGATCTCTGGTTTGGTGAGCTTGCCCTGCTGGCAGGCGTTGAGCACACGTTCACGCAGGTCGGTCGAGTACGATCTGGCCATGTCGATGAGGATCTGGTTGGACATGGGCAGGGCAACCTCAACTTCCAGACCTACTGCCAAACTGATCTAATCGGTAGAGATCGTTGCAGGTGGCTTCTGCAAAAATGGGCGGCTATCGCATGGACCCGTCTGTCGCCATGAACGAGCGCCGTGGCGCCCTGCGGGCAGTTGCCGACAATCGACAGGGGGTCGGGCGTGTCTCTTCTGCCGAAAGCCCCCATGCTCACCAGAGTGGGGCTTGGTCGATTGACCGGAGTGGCTCAACATATCAAACGCAAGCTCACCGATCAGGTGCCCACCATCAGAGGCGAAACGCATCGCGAAGGTGCTCCATGCGGACCGGACCGGGGCCAAAAGATACGGCGACGACGTCGAACCTGCAATCTCGCTCGGCAAACTCGGGGTGCGCGGCCAGATATGCCGACGCCGCTCGGGCGATCTGCGACTGCTTTCGGACGGTCACCGCCTCGGCTGGCGAGCCGTGGGCCACACCGCGCCGCGCCTTGACCTCGACAAAGACCAGGGCGCTGCCGTCGTCCATCACCAGATCGAGTTCCGCCGTTCGGCCGGCCAGCTTCGACCCGACGCGCCAGTTCTTGTCGAGCACGCGCCAACCCAGCGCCTCGAGCAGTGCCGCAGCCCGACGCTCGCCGTCGGCGCCCAACTCGGATCGAGTCGTCATCAGCTCAGGCGGAACGAGCGGCGGTGGAGCGGACACGGACCGAGTCGGGCCAGCGCGGCGTAGTGCGCGGCGGTCGGGTAGCCTTTGTGCCGGGCGAAACCGTAGCCGGGAAACGCGGCCTCGGCGGCGACCATCAACCCGTCGCGGGTCACTTTGGCGAGAATCGACGCGGCGGCAATCGACTGCGAACGGCTGTCGCCGCGAACGAGCGTCGCAAACGGCGTCGGGTCAGCCGGGCGGTAGCGGTTGCCGTCGATCAGCAGATGCTCGGGCGTGACACCAGACGACGCCAGCGCCGCCAGCGCCCGATGCATCGCCAGAAAGGTCGCTTGCAGGATGTTCAACTCGTCGATCTCGGCCGGACTCGCGACGCCGACGCCGAACCCAAGCGCGGCGCTTCGGATCGGCCCGACCAGCGACTCGCGCTCGTCGGCGGTCAGCGCTTTCGAGTCGGCCACGCCGGGCACGACGACCTCGGGCGCGAACACGACCGCCGCCGCAACGACCGGTCCGGCCAACGGCCCGCGCCCGGCCTCGTCCACCCCGGCGACGAGCGTGACGCCGGTTGCCCAAAGCGACCGTTCGGGCGCGAGCAGATCGACGGTCGGGTTCAGAGGACGATCTCGCGGAGCAACGTCGCCAGATCCTTGTCGCCGCGACCCGAGACGTTGATCAGCGCGATCTGGTCGCGGCGCATCGTCGGGACGAGCTTGGCCGCGTAGGCGACCGCGTGGGCGGTCTCGAGCGCCGGGATGATCCCCTCGGTCCGCGACATCAGCGAGACGCCAGCCAGCGCTTCGGCATCGGTCGCCGAGACGTACTCGACCAATCCAGCGTCTTTTAAGTAGCAATGCTCGGGTCCGACGCCGGGATAATCGAGTCCGGCCGAGATCGAATGCACCGGCGAGATTTGCCCATCGTCGTCCTGCAACAGGTACTGCATCGAGCCGTGGAGCACGCCGGGCTTGCCTTTGGTCAAGGCGGCGGCGTGCTGATTGGTGTCGAGTCCGTGCCCGGCCGCCTCGACGCCGATCAGCTTGACCGGATCGGGCGCGGCATCAAGGAACGGGTAAAAAATCCCCATCGCGTTCGAGCCGCCACCGACGCAGGCGACCACCGCGTCGGGCAGCCGACCTTCGACCTCCAGCAATTGCTGCCGCGCTTCCCGACCGATGATCGCTTGGAAGTCGCGGACCATCATCGGAAACGGGTGCATCCCGACGACCGAGCCGATGATGTAAAACGTGTCGGTCGGGTTTGTCACCCAATCGCGGATCGCCTCGCTGGTCGCGTCTTTCAGCGTTTGGCTGCCGGTTGTGACCGGCCGAACCTCGGCGCCCAACAGCTTCATCCGGCCGACGTTCGGCGCCTGCCGCTCGATGTCCTCGGCGCCCATGTAAACGGTACACGGCAGCCCGAACAACGCGCAGACCGTCGCAACCGCGACGCCGTGCTGACCGGCGCCGGTCTCGGCGATGATCCGCGTCCGACCCATCCGCCGCGCCAGCAGCACCTGTCCGACGGCGTTGTTGATCTTGTGCGCGCCGGTGTGGCACAGGTCTTCGCGCTTCAGATAAACCTTCGCCCCGCCCCACCGCTCGGTCAGCCGGGCGGCGAACGTCAGCGGCGTCGGCCGGCCGACGTAGGTGGAGAGCACGCGGTCGATCTCGGCCTGAAAGCTCGGGTCGGCCTGCGCCTCGGCGTAGGCTTGCTCCAGCGCTTCCGCGACCGGAACCAGCGTTTCCGGGATGAACTTGCCGCCGTAGGGTCCGAACCGCCCGGCCGCATCGGGCAACGAACGGACGGCGGCGGTGATGGGTGCGTCGAGCATAAGCGTCAGGGCAAGGTGATCGTGGCGGTGGCGAGCTTGCTGGCGTCGCCCCGCTGGCGCGCCTCAATGGTGTAGCTGCGGGCGCTGCCCGAGACGAACGTCAGGTTCGTGGCGGTGAAGCCTCCGGCCCCGTCGGTCGGCTCGCTCCGGGGGAAGCTCTCCTGAATCGTCCCTTTCACGGCAATCAACACCCCGTCATTAACGATGAAGTTCCGCCCGGTGACGGTCATGCTGTAAGTGTTGGCCGCTCCGGTCGGCACCGGGGCGGTGACGGTGATCGCCGGGCTGGTCGAGGGTGCGATGGGGTTGTCGCTCTCGGTGCAACCGGCCGTCCACAGCCCCAGACCGAGCAGCGCCACAGTCGAGATCCGGCCGATGAACACGCGCATGGCAAATCGCCTCCGCTGATGAGTGAGAAGACCCGAGTCGGCGGATCAATGCGCCTGCGCCTCAATCTCGTCGATGAAGGCGGGCACCTCGTCGGGCAGAATGAGCCGAACCGGATACTCGGCGAACAGGTCGGCCACCCGGTTGGCGACCTCGTCGGCGCCGACCGCTGGGGCGAACTCCGCCACGACGATCAGGCGGCGCGGTCCGTCGGGCGATGGGTGGCGGTGGAGCAGATCGCCGGTCAGGGCCAGCTTCATGGCCGTGGTCAGTGCGCGCCCCTCGGTTGCCGGGAACAGCTCCGGCTTGACCAGATTCAGCGCCCCGTTCTGATAGGCATACGGCACGCGCAGCGTCTCGCCGGTGACGGGCACCTCGACGGTCGACTTGACCCTTGCGCGACCTTCCCCGGCGAGCCGATGAAACAGCCCAGTAAGTTGCTGTCGCGCCAGCGAAACGAGCGGCAGGATCGGCGCTGTTGCGGCCGGCGCTTCGACCAGCGTCGCCATCAGATCGTTCAAGACAAGCTCGGGATCGCTGCCCACGACGAGCCGGGGCGGCGTCAGCCACAGATCGTTGGCGAGGGTGGCCACAAAGCGCTCCAGATCGGCCAGCGTCACAATCGGGCTCAACGTCGAGCGGAGTCGCCCGCGAAGCGCCGTCTCAGCCGTCTTCAGCCAATGGTCAGCCCGAGCGTCGAAGTGCTCCCGGCCGAGCATCCGCTTGAGTCGGCTGTGGCTGGTCACCATGCAAGCGTCCAGAAAGCCGAGGTCGGGGCAGAGCAACACCACGCCCACGTTGATCCCTTCCCCTCGCATCGGGTCGGGAACGTACTGAATCAGGCTGTACCACCCCTGCCGCAAGGTTTCCATAGCGTCCTCTCTATTCGCGACGGTCGGTGCTCACAAGTCGGCCAGCAACGTCGGCAGATGGTCCGCCAGAAATCGCGCCCGCTGAACGATCAACTCCACCAGCGCCAACCGACTCTCGGCCGAAACAGCCCACTCCGTCGGTATCGACCGAACAATCCGCTTGGCCGTCGGCGTGTCCATCTGCCGAAGCCGAGCCAACGCGGGCGCCACGGCTGCTGCCGTCACCCGGTCGCGGAACGCCGGAAACAGCCCGAACACCTCGCGACTGCGACTCTGCCCGATGTGCCCGAGCCTCGGCGTCAACTCGCTGCCGCAGGTGAAGCAATGCGTGTGATCCATCGCCACCAACCGAAGCGGTCGGTCCGCATCCGGTTCCGCTTTTTCCAGAAACACGTTGCCCAAGTTGACCCGGCGTCGAGGGTCGGCTCGGAACCGGTCGCAGTTGAGCGTCCACGTGTCGAACACCACCAACCGCGCGATGTCCTCCGGGTTGACCAGTTGGTCCAGCAGCGTCGCCGACCCGTCCCACGTTACGCCGTCAGCGGCTCGGGCGACAAACGCAGCGCCCGGTTCCGCCTGTCGACCGTTGCCGAGCGGAAACCGTTGGACGTCATCCAGCCGGATCAGGGCGACCTCGAAGGTCGGCAGGCCGAGCCACGAGGCGAGTTGGGTGCCGACCCACTCGCAGGCCAGCGGGTGCGTCCCTTCCGGGTTGCCCATCGCCTTCAGATACGCCGGACCCGCGTCCGTTTCGACGCGGGTCGTCTCCATACTGGTGCCGAACGTCTGGCCGACGAGCCGCAGTCGGGTTGGTTGCCAAGCCATTGGCCGTTATGCGAGCGTCGCTGCGGTTTTGCCGACCGGGTTGACCGATTCGGAGGCCGGAACGTACCGCTCGGTCGTGTAGTCCTTGACCATCCGGTGCGTCGAGTAAACCGGCGCACAGGTCCGAATCGCTTCCTTCATGATCCGCACCCAATCGGTCGGCACGCCGTCGGTCGTCCGGTTGCCGTAGTAGGCCGGGACGATCTGGTGCTCGAGCACGTCGTAGAGCGAGTTGGCGTCGGCCTCGGCCTGCTCATCGGCGTTGGCGTACTCGCGCGCCTCGCCCAATTGCCAGCCGTTCTTGCCGTTGTAGCCCTCGACCCACCAGCCGTCCAAGATCGACGCGTTAGGAATCCCGTTCAGGCTCGCTTTCTGGCCGCTCGTCCCGCTGGCCTCGAGCGGCCGCATCGGGTTGTTCAGCCAGACATCGACGCCCTGGACGAGTTGCCGGGCGATCCGCATGTCGTAGTTCTCGACGAAGATGACATGGTCTTGCAGCCCGTGCTGCCGGGCCAGCGCGATCACCTGGCGAATGAACTCCTTGCCACCGTTGTCGGCCGGGTGGCTCTTGCCGGAGAAGACGACCTGCACCGGCCGCTTGGGGTTCATCAGGATCTGCCGCAGCCGGTCGGGGTGGCGGAACATCAGCGTCGCCCGCTTGTAGGTGGCGAAGCGTCGGGCAAAACCGAGCGTGAGCGCGTTCGGATCGAGCAATCCGTCGGTCGCCGTCGCCGCCGAGCCGTCGTGCCTGACCCGCTGCGCCGAGGTCCGGTCGCGGACAAACGCGACCATCTGGCGCTTCAACCCCTCGTGGACGCGCCACAGTTCGGCGTCCGGGATCTGCTCGAGCCCGGCCCACGAAGCCGGGTCGTCGATCTGCTTGCGCCAGTTGGGCGCCAGATAGCGGTCGAACAGCTCGCCCAGTTCGGGCGCGAGAAACGTCTCGGTGTGGATGCCGTTGGTGATCGAGCCGATGGGCACCTCGTTGGTCGGGACGTCGGGGTAGAGCCAGCTCCACATCCCGCGACTGACCTCGCCGTGGAGCTTCGAGACGCCGTTGTGAAACGCCGAGGTCTTCAGCGCGAGCACCGTCATCGAGTACATCGAGCCCCAGCCCATGTCCTGCTTGGCGAAGTCGAGGAAGTCCTGCGCGGGGATTCCGAGGGCGCTGATGTAACCGGCGAAATACTTCTCCATCAGCCCGTATGGGAAGGCGTCGTTGCCGGCCGGGACGGGCGTGTGGGTGGTGAA
>JBBSVG010000139.1:0-6812 GCA_038233775.1 Bacteroidota bacterium
CCTCGATCCGGCCACCGGCGAGTTGCGTAGCGCTCGGGCGGGACATTGTCCGATTCTGATCACCGGACCGGAGCGGACCGAGTACATTCGCTCCAAAGGGCTCGGCCTCGGGCTCGATCCGGGCGGGCGGCTGTTCACCGCTGGACTGGAGGAGCACGAGATGCAACTCCGGCCGGGCGAGAGCGTCGTGCTCTACACCGACGGCGTCGTCGAGGCGATGACGGCCGATGGCGAGGAATACGGCTACGAGCGACTGGCCGCCACAGCGGCAGCGGTGCGAGGCGCCCGCAGCGCCGATCAGATTCGTCATGCCGTGCTGGACGACCTGTCGGCGTTCCTCAACACGACCTCGGTTGCCCCCGGCACGCCCGGCGCCGGTCGGTTAGGCGACGATCTGACGCTGGTTGTGCTGACGTGGACGGGTCCGCCGACCGCCCAACCGGCCGCCGCCGAGTCGGCCCCGATCTCTCGGGCGATGGCGCTTCCGGCCCAGATTCCAACCGTTGCAACCTGACGACACCTGTCACCGTACCGATCTCTTGGTGCCCGTCGGGCATCGGCGTCTCGGTGTCGGCCGGTGGCCGCATCCACCTCTGTTAAGCTGTTTTCGCGAACCTGAGACCCGTTTATGAGTCAATTCATCGTCAACACCCGACCGGTTGACCGAGCCCAAGTGCTCGCGCTGGTCGGCTACCTCGACGCCCACACCGCTGGCGATCTGGAGCAGGCGATCCAGTCGCAGATGGACGCCGACCAGATCAACCTTGTGGTCAACTTCCGCGACCTGACCTACATCTCGTCGGCTGGATTGGGCGTGTTCATGGCGTTCATCGAGGAGATTCGCGACCGGGGCGGCGACATCAAGCTGGCGGCGATGAGCGCGAAGGTCTATAACGTCTTCGATCTGCTCGGCTTCCCGCTGCTCTATGAGATCTACGACGACGAGGCGGAGGCGCTGTCCAAGTTCGCCCCGACGTCGGATGTTCGGCCACCGCTCGCCTGAGGCCGCCCGATGAACGCCGCCCCCGCCCGGTCGTCCCGCTCCGAAGGCAGCCCGCCGAGGGTTCATCGGCGCACCTTTGCCTCGTCCCTCGATCAGCTCGACGACATCCGCAGCTTCGTCGTCCGGGCCGCCGAGGAAGTCGGCTGGAGCGACGAGATCACGCTCAACCAGATCCAGCTCGCCGTCGATGAGGCGTGCTCGAACGTCATGCGGCACGCCTACGGGCTCGACTCGTCGAAGGTGCTCCATCTGATCACCCGCGCCGCTCGCGAGCGGTTCGAGGTGACGATTCGCGACCAGGGCAAGGCGTTCGATCCGACCAGCTACCACCCGCGCCCCGTCCCGGAACTGGCCCGACACAAGATCGCCGGCGGGATGGGCATCGCGCTGATCCGGCGGCTGATGGATGAGGTTCGCTACGACAGCGACCCCGAGCGCAGCCAGAATGAACTGCGCCTGACCAAGCTGTTCCGCCCTGCCGCTCTGCCGACGGCGGCGGCCGACGACGCTCTGGAGGGGACGCGCTGATGCTGACTCCAGTCGGCTGGCCGCCCACGTCGGGCACCGATACGACCGTCGGGCTCGACGCGCTGGCCTTGCGGGCGCTGATCGAGACCGGGACGCTGCTCAACTCGTCGCTCGACCGCGATTTCATCCTCGGCCATCTGCTCCGCTCGGCGATGGGCAACCTCGTCACGCCGCGCGGCGCGATCCTGCTGGCGACCGAGCCGCCGCCCGACGAGCCGGACGAGACGCCGATGCTCGCCGTCGCCATCTACAAAGGTCGCGGCGACAAGCCAACGGGCGCGATCCCAGCGCCGCAGCTTGGCGAGGACGACCGGGTCGGCGAACTGCCGCCGGTCGCCGCCGCGCTGAACCTGCCGACGTGGGTGCCGATTCGGGTTCGCGCCCGGTTGCTCGGGTTCATCGCCCTCGGCGGTCGCCCGATGGCCTACACCGCCCGCGAGCGCGGCTTTTTGCAGATGCTCGCGACATTGGCTGGCAGCGCCGTGCAGAACGCGCTGATGGTCGAGGCGCTGCGCGAGGCCAATCGCGGCCTCGATGCTCGGGTTCAAGAGCTGAACACGTTGTTCGATCTGGCCCGCGAACTGACCGCCACGCTCGACGAGTCGCAGGTCGTCAAGCTGCTGACCTACGCGCTGATGGGTCAGCTGACCGCCGCCCGGCACGGCGTCTGGCTGCTCGACGTCTCGGGCACGTCGGTCCGCGCCCTCGCCCATCGCGGTCTGCCCAAAGCGCCGCCGACGCCCGAACTGGCGGCCGACATCCGCGCCCTGACCGACGTTTGCACGCCTGCCGCCTGCACCGCCGACGAGAAGGTGCTGCTCGCCCGACTTGGCCTCCAGATCGCCGTCCCGATGCGGGCCGGTGGCGTCACGCGCGGGCTGCTTGGGCTGGGTCTGAAGATGAGCGCGGCGCCGTACACCGAGGCCGATGGCGAGTTCCTCACGTCGCTGGCGAACCTCGCGCTGATCGCGTTCGAGAACGCCCGGCTGTTCCGCGAGGCGGTCGAGAAGCAGCGGCTGGAGGAGGAGCTGAAGATCGCCCAGAAGATCCAAGAGCGGCTGCTGCCGCGCACGCTGCCGACCGTCGAGGGCGCCGAGATCGCCGGATTCAATCTGCCGAGCAAGGCGGTCGGCGGCGATTATTACGACGTCGTTCCGCTCGCCGACGGAACGGTTGCCATCGCCATCGCCGACGTCACCGGCAAGGGCGTCCCGGCCAGTTTGCTGATGGCGAACATGCAGGCGTCGCTCCGCACGCTGGTCGGCATCGGCGGACTCGGGATGGCCGACATGACGGCGCGGATGAACGAACTCATCCACGGCAACACCGACGTGGACAAGTTCATCACGCTCTGGTGGGGCCTCTACGACCCGCGCACCGGCCGACTCCGCTACGTCAACTGCGGCCACAACCCGCCGTATCTGGTTCGGGCCGATGGTCACGTCGAGGAACTGACCATCGGCGGCGTGATGCTCGGGATCTTGCCGAACTCGTTCATCACGTTCGAGCAAGGCGAGGTGACGATCCGCCCCGGCGACCTCGTCTGCACCTTCACCGACGGCGTGACCGAGGCGATGGACCCCGACATGACCGAGTACACCGAGGCGCAGTTGCTGACCTTGCTCGAGAAGATTCACACCGAACCGGTGGACGACGTGCTCAAGGCGATGGTCGCTGACGTCAACCGCCACGCCGCCGGCGCCCCGCAAGCCGACGATCTGACGATCCTCCTCCTCCGCCGCACCGCTTGACGCCGTTTCGGCGTGCTGATGACGGGGCGGAAGCCGCGACCCTCGGCCTGAATCTGGCAGGCGTCGGCTCGGCCGCGCGATCCGAGTTCGCCGACGCGGCCTTCTATGTCGTCAAGCCGATTTCCTCATGGGTCGCACCGTTTGGCTGGAGCTGACCGGCCTCGTGCCGTATGTGGCGCTGTTGCTGTTTTCGGTCGGGCTGCTGGCGTTTCGCATCCACCTTGCGGCCAACATCGTCTATATCTTTCTCATCTGGAACCTGTTTCTGGCGGCGCTGCCGCTGGCGGCGAGCACCACGCTGCGGCTGGCCGACCGGGTCGGCGTTCGGTGGCCCTATCTGCTGCCGCTTGCTGGCCTGTGGCTGCTGTTCTTCCCCAACGCGCCCTACATCCTGACCGATCTGCTGCACCTCGGGTCGAAGCCGCCGATCCCGCTCTGGTACGATCTCGGGCTGCTGCTCGCCGCCGCTGGCACCGGCCTCGCACTCGGGTATCGCTCGCTGCTCGACGTCGAAGCGGTGCTGTCGCGACGGTTCGGGCAACGGGTCGCGCTGGCGGTTTCCGTCGCGGTGCTGTTCCTCAGCGGTTTCGGGATCTACTTGGGCCGGTTCGCCCGACTCAACAGTTGGGACATCGTCACCGACCCGACCGATCTGTTCAGCGTCGTCACCGCGCCGATGCTGGAGCCGCTCTCGCACCCCCAAACGTGGGGCGTGACGCTGCTGTTCGGCGTGTTGCTCTCACTCGGCTACGCCCTTATCCGTCCCCGCCGCACGCCCGATTCCACGCCGCGCTGATCAGATCGACCGGAGTCCGTCATGCAGACCGAAATCATTTTTCTTGTGTCGGAGTCGTCAGAGGGTGGGTTCGAGGCCCGCGCCCTCGGCCACTCGATCTATACCGAAGGCGACACCGCCGACGCGTTGCGCGAGCGGGTTCGCGACGCGGTGGCCTGTCATTTCGACGAAGCCGAGCGACCGCGCATGATCCGCTTGCACTTCGTTCGCGAAGAAGTGCTGGCCGCATGAGGCTGACGAGTGTTGGGGCTATCTTGAGCTTTGTTGTCAAACATGTTCCACCAGACGGAGGCGTGAAGCGATGATTGACCTGTTGAGTCGCATCACGGTCGAGCCGGATGTGCGGAGTGGCAAGCCGCTGATCCGGGGAACGCGCATCACCGTGGTTGATGTGCTGGAGTATTTGGCCGGCGGGATGTCGCCCAAGGAGATCCTCGCGGATTTTCCCGACCTCACGGCGGACGATATCCGCGCCTCGCTGGCGTTCGCCGCGCTTCGGGATCGGCGGTAAACTGGCATCGGGCGGGCGGTGCGGCTATCTTGAGGGCGTTGGGTTTCGCTGATTTTTGATTCGACTCATGTCGCCACCGCCGACCGGCGCCGGGCCGCGCCGCTTTGTCCTGACCGACGAGACCGATCAGCCCGGTTTCGATCCGGCGCCGCAGTCGGGCGGGATCGACTTCGCGGCGCTGCTCAACCCGCAGCAACTCGCCGCCGTCCAGACGACCGAGGGGCCGGTGCTGGTCGTCGCCGGGGCCGGGACGGGCAAGACGCGGACGCTGATCTACCGGACCGCGTTCCTGCTCGAGCGCGGCGTCGATCCCCGGCACATCGTCCTGCTGACCTTTACCCGCCGGGCCGCCCGCCAAATGCTCGAACGGGTGGCGACGCTGCTCGCCGATCATCCGGCTGGTCGCCGGGCAAGCGAGGTGCGCGGCGGGACGTTTCACGCGTTTGCCGTGACTGTGCTTCGTCGCCACGGCGAGCGGCTCGGGCTGTCGCCCCGGTTCACGATTCTCGACTCGGCCGACGCCGAGGAAGTCGTCTCGTACCTCCGCACCGCGCTCGGGCTCGATGGCAAGGAGAAGCGCTTTCCCCGAGCCGACACGCTGTTCGGGTTCCTCTCGGCCTCGCGCAATCGCGGCGTCGAGATCGGCGATCTGGTGGCCGACGAGGCGCCGCAGTTTCTGCCGCATCTGGCCGCGATCCGCGATCTGGCCGAGCGATACGCCGCCTACAAGCGGTCGCAAAGTCTGCTCGACTACGACGATCTGCTGGCGCATCTGCGCGAGTTGCTCGTCGATCATCCCGACATCCGCGAGCACGTCGGCCGCGAGGTGCGCTACCTGATGGTCGATGAGTATCAGGACACGAACCCGGTTCAGGCCGAACTGGTCGCGCTGCTGTCGTCCGTTCACGGCAACGTGTTGGCCGTCGGCGACGATGCCCAAGCGATTTATGCCTTTCGCGGGGCGACGGTGCGGAACATTCTCGATTTTGCCGAGCGCTTTCCCGGCGCCCGCGTGCTGAAATTGGAGGAGAATTACCGCTCGACCCAGCCGATCCTGACGCTCGCCAACGCGGTGCTGCAACAGGCGAAAGAAGGCTACCCGAAGGCGCTGTTTGCCCACCGCGATGATCCCGACGCCGAGCTTCCGGCCGTCGTCAGTGCGCCGGACGAGCGGTATCAGTCGCGCTTCGTCTGCCAGTTGGTCTTGCAGATGCGCGAGGAAGGGGTCGGGCTGAACGAGATGGCCGTGCTCGTCCGCAACGGGCGCAACTCGTTCGATCTGGAGGTCGAGCTGAACCGGCGGCGGATTCCGTTCGTCAAGTACGGCGGCCAGAAGTTCGTCGAGGCGGCGCACATCAAAGACGTGCTGGCGCACCTGCGGATCGCCCAAAACCCGCGCGATTCTGTGGCGTGGAACCGGGCGCTGCTGCTCGTCGAAGGCGTCGGACCCAAATCGGTCGCCGACATCTTAAAGGTCGCCGAGGGCGTCCCGGCGGCGGCGGAGTTCGTCGGCAAGAGCGGTGCGGTTCCGCCGCCGTATATGTCGCAGCGCTACCGCAGCGGGCTGTTGTTGCTGGCCGAGACGCTCAAAGCCGTCGCCGATCCCGACCGGCCGCTTGTCGAGCGGTTAAAAATCTTGTTCGCCTATTATCAGCCGATCCTCGAACGAAAGTTCGCCGACGATTTCCCCAAACGTCAAAAGGATTTGGACGCTTTTGCCGGATTGGCCGAGACCTACGCCGACCTCGAATCGCTGCTGACGGAACTCGTGCTCGATCCGGTGGATCGGTCGGCCGTCGAGACGCGGCCCGGCGAGGCCGACGACCGGAAAGACGAAGAACGGCGCAACCGCCGGGCCAATCACCGTGCCGAGACCGAACGACGAGGCGATCAGCGCCATCGCGGCGGTACGCTGCACGCGCGGGGTGCGCGCCGCGACATAGGCCTGGACAGCGGGCGGTGCGGCCGATCCGAGTGCGCCATAAAGGCTGCGGAACAGCGCGAAGGCGATGAACGTCGCGCCCGCGCCGATCCAGCCCGATAGGCCCGCGTACAAGGCAAGTCCGCACAGCAGCATCGACGAGGCAAAGCCGATCAGGCCGAGCGCCATCAGCGCGCGGCGTCCCCGCCGGTCGCTCATTGCGGCCCAGCGCGGCGCGCTGATCACCCACAGCAGCGCCGACCACGAAAAGGCGAGCGCCACCCACCAGTCGGGTACGCCAA
>JBBSVG010000140.1:0-6773 GCA_038233775.1 Bacteroidota bacterium
ATCTCGTGTAGGCACTCGAAATACGCCAGTTCGGGCGGATAACCGGCCTCGACGAGCACCTCGAATCCGGCCTTGATCAGCTCGGCCGAGCCGCCGCAGAGCACCGCTTGCTCGCCGAACAGGTCGGTTTCCGTCTCGTCCTTGAACGTCGTCTCGATCACGCCGCTGCGCGTGCCGCCAATGGCGCGGGCGTAGGAGAGCGCCATGTCGAGCGCGCTGCCCGAGGCGTCCTGCGCGACCGCGACCAGACACGGGACGCCAGCGCCTTCGGTAAAGACGCGGCGGACCAGATGGCCCGGTCCCTTCGGCGCAATCATGATCGCATCGACACCGTCGGGCGGCTGAATCTGCGAGAAATGGATGTTGAATCCGTGGGCAAACGCAACCGTCTTGCCCGGCGTCAGGTGCGAGGCAACCTCGTCGGTGTAGATTCGGCCCATATGCTGATCGGGGACGAGCAACATCACCAGATCGGCCCACTCGGCCACCTCGTCCGGCGTGCCGACGGTCAGTCCGGCCGCTTGGGCCGCCGCGACGGACTTCGAATCGGGTCGCAAGCCGACGCGGACTTCGACGCCGGAGTCTTTCAGGTTCAGCGCGTGGGCGTGGCCCTGGCTGCCGTAGCCGATGATGGCGACCTTTTTCGCCTGGATGAGCGAGAGATCGGCGTCGGCGTCGTAATACACTTTCAGATCGGCCATGTCGGGGAGAGTTGCGTCAAAGGGTTGGGAGAAATAGACAAACTAATCGGCGAATTCGGACTCGCGAGACAGCGCCACTTGCCCGGAGCGGGCGACTTCCTTGATCCCGTACGGGCGGATCATCCCGAGAAAAGCGTTCATCTTCGAGGTCGGACCGCTGACTTCAATCGTCAGCCCGTTCGGCGTGATATCGACCACCTTGCCGCCGAAAACGTGCATCAGGTCGATGATGTCGCGCCGGTTGGTCGTCGTATAAGACACCTTAACGAGCAGAATCTCGCGCTCGACATACGGTCCGCTGGCCGACAGATCGACGACCTTGATCGTGTCGATCAGCCGGTTGAGTTGCTTGGTGATCTGCTCGACGATCTTGTCGTCGCCTTCGGTCACGATGGTCATGCGCGACATGTCGGGCTCCTCCGTCTCGCCGACCGTGACCGATTCGAGGTTGAATCCGCGACCGGAGAACAGACCCGTCACGCGGGTCAGCGCGCCGAGCTTGTTCTCGACCAGCACCGAGATGACGTGTTTCATGGGTCGATCCTAAACAAAGGTGTCGGGGTTGGAACGGGCCGTAATCATGTCGGTCATCGACGCGCCGGCCGGGACGATGGGGAACACCATCTCCTCTTTGACGACGCGAAACTCCATCACGACGGGCCGGTCGTTGATCGCAAACGCTTGGTCGAGCACGCTCGCCACCTCGTCAGGATGCGAGGCGCGCAGGCCGACGCAGTGCATCGCTTCCGCCAACTTGACGAAATCGGGGTTCGTCGCTTCGAGATCGGTGTGCGAGAAGCGGCTCTCCTGAAACAGCTCCTGCCACTGCCTGACCATCCCGAGGAACCCGTTGTTGAGGATGACGACCTTCAGCGGCAGGCCGTAGGCGGCGGCTGTGACGAGTTCCTGCATGTTCATCTGAAAACCGCCGTCGCCGTTGATCGAGATGACCGGTTGCTTGCCTTGCATGGCGAAACAGGCGCCGATGGCGGCCGGGAGCGAGAAGCCCATCGTCCCGAGTCCGCCCGACGTAATGTGCGTGCGCGGTCGGCGATAGGTGAAAAACTGCGCCGCCCACATCTGGTTCTGCCCGACATCGGTCACGACGACCCCGCCGTCGATCAGCCGCTTGTCGATCTGCTCGATGATGAACTGCGGCCGGAGCACGCCGTCGTCGGTGGCGTAGGAGAGCGGACATTCGGCCTTCCAGTCGGCGATCCGCCCGAGCCAATCGGCCGTGTCCGACGGGTGCGTGACCAGCGGATTCATCTTCTGCAAAATCCGCTTCACGTCGCCGACGATGGGCACATCGACCACGACATTCTTCGAGATCGAGGCGGGATCGATGTCGAGATGGATGATCCGGGCGTTCGGGGCGAACGTCGCCAGCTTGCCGGTCACGCGGTCGTCGAACCGGGCGCCGACGGCGATCAACAGGTCGGAGTGGAACACGGCTTGGTTGGCCGCCCACGTCCCGTGCATCCCGAGCATCCCGAGCGAGAGCGGATCGGTTTCCGGAAACGCGCCCAGCCCGTGCAGCGTCGTCGTGACCGGAATCTGGCTCCGATGCGCCAGATCGAGCAACTCGGGCGCGGCTTCGGAAAAGATCGTCCCGCCGCCGACGTAGAGCACCGGCTGCTTGGCTTCACCGATCAGCTCGGCCGCGCGACGGACCTGCGCCAGATGCCCTTCGTAGGTCGGTTTGTAGCCGCGCAGCGAGACGTGGTCGGGATAGACGAACGGACAGCTCTGCATCTGGATGTCTTTCGGCAGATCGACCAGCACCGGACCGGGCCGACCCGTTCGGGCGATGTGGAACGCCTCCTTCATCACCCGAGCGATGTCGCGCACGTCGCGGATCAGGTAATTGTGCTTCGTGATCGGCCGCGTGATCCCGACGATATCGGCCTCCTGAAAGGCGTCGTTGCCGATCATCGACGACGGCACTTGCCCCGTAATGACCACGATGGGCACCGAATCCATGAACGCGTCGGCGATGCCCGTCACGGTGTTCGTCGCGCCGGGTCCGCTGGTCACGAGCACGACGCCGACGTTGCCGGTCGCTTTGGCGTACCCTTCCGCCGCGTGGGCCGCGCCCTGCTCGTGCCGGACGAGGACGTGCTTGAACTCGGTCACGCCGTAGAGCCGGTCGTAGATCGGGATGACGGCGCCGCCGGGGTAGCCAAAAACGAACTCGACGCCCTCGGCCTTCAGGCACTCAATGACGATTTGGGCGCCGGAGATAACGGGCGGCTCGGCGGCCGGTGCGGCGTGGCCGTTCGTCGGCCGAGGGTTCGGCGCGGCGTGAGCGGGTCGGGCGATGCTTGAGTCGGATGACATACGTGCCTGGTGCAGCCTGAGTGGACAGCGACGCGGGTGATCCGGCAAGAAACCGGGGCGCGGCGAAGGGAGGGCTCAGGGCCAGGGGTCGGGACCCGCCGACGGGACACACCGGGGTCGAAGCCGGGTCCGTCTGCTGTGCCGAATCCGCGTCGTCAACAGATGACGGCGTGATCGGCGTGTAGGGGTCTTGCGCTCTGCTGGGTGTCGGGGGGACCGACCACCGGACCTGATATCGTTAGCTCGCGAGGCCGAGGCTAAGTCGTACCTCGAGCGGGGTAAGTCGCCCGCTAAGGTGCGAGCGCCCCACCTCGGGGCGTGCGACAATCAGGGTGAGCGTGGCGGCGACGACCGACCGTGCGCGACCGATCCCGACCGCAAACGCGGCAGGCGACGGGTGCAGGGCGACGGGAACGGTCATAACCGGTGTTTCGAAGGTCAGACGGCGGACAATCGGGCCTTTGTGCGGCTCGTGTGTACAAGGTAGCCCGACAAACACAACTTGTCAAGCGCTTCCAGATTTTTCTACCTGCTCCGCCGGACCGGCCCGATCCAACGTCTGATGGCGAAAGCGAGATCGACCGGCGAACTTGTTTTCGTCGGCCCTTGCGCGATCATACCTTGCTTTACATCTTATCAGACGAAGATCGATACCGAAAGCGAATCTTCTCTGCCCACTTGATAAAGGAATCCTCGGTGATGAGCGTCGAAACCTTCGCCTCGGGACCGGTCGGCCGCCGGGGACCGAGCCGCGGCCATGTCGTCCGCCGCATCGTCCGGCCGTCAGAGAGCGACGATCTGCTGGCCGATTTCGGCAGCCTGCCGTACCGCGTCGCCCTGACGGCGATTGAGGCCGACCGGATTCGGCAGAGTTGGGACCGGGGCGCGGTCGTGACGCTGCACTGGTTCGGCGCCGCGCCGATTACCGACGGCGTGATTCGGCCTGCCTCGCTCGCCGTCTGCGGCTGAACCCGGCATCGATCTCGGGTGTTGAGCGGAGACAACCGGTTCTCCGTCCACCTGCCCCGCGCTGTCATGCCCAACCTGCTCGAGACACTCACCGAAGGCGCTGCTCTTGGCCTCGCCGTCACCGGAACGACGCTCGTCGCCGTCGCTATTGCCGGTCAACTCGAACGCGGCGATCCGTTCGACCCGATCAACGCCGTCAGCCATGTTGTGCTCGGCGACAAGGTGATTGGTCGCGGCGGCTTCCGTCCGACCGAAACGACCATCGCCATCGCGACCCACGGGGCAGCGATGATCTCGTGGGGCGTGCTGCACGAGGCCGCGTTCGGCAAAGCCCCCGCCCCCGCATCGTTCGCCCTCGGTCTGCTGACGGCTGGCATCGCCGCCGTGACCGATTTTGTTATTGTCCCGAAGCGGCTCACGCCCGGCATCGAGCACCGGCTGAGTCCGGCCGCGATGCTCGCCACCTACGCCGTGCTCGGCCTGACCCTCGGCCTGAGCGGCAAGAAGCGCTGAACAATCCCGGTTCGCAAACGCTTTTCTATCGCTCCGCGCGCCTGACTCATCGGTCTCTTTCGACCCATCATTCCGCGCTCATCAGTCTGCATTCCCATGAAATGGTCGCTGCTGCTTGCCCGCGTCGCCGGGATTGAGGTCAAGATTCACCTGACGTTTTTGCTGCTGTTGGCGTGGATCGGCTACTCGGCTTACGGCTCGGGCGGAAGCGCGGCGGCGCTCGGCTCGGTGGTGTTCGTCCTGGCGCTGTTCGGCTGCGTGCTGCTGCATGAGTTCGGCCACGCTTTCGCCGCCCGGCGCTACGGCATCCGCACGCCCGACATCACGCTCTACCCCATCGGCGGCGTCGCCCGGATGGAGCGAATCCCGGAGAATCCGGCCGAGGAACTGGTGATCGCGGTCGCCGGGCCGCTGGTCAACGTCGCCATCGCGGCGGGGCTGTTCGTCGTCCTGCTCATTCAGGGTGCGCCGCTGCCGACCTTCCGCTCGTTCATCCCGTTCATGAGCGCCGGTCTGGGCAGCACCGGGTTCTGGCAGAGCTTGCTCTCGCTCAACGTGCTGCTGGTGCTGTTCAACCTGATCCCGGCCTTCCCGATGGACGGCGGCCGGGTGCTCCGTGCGCTGCTCGCCATGCGGCTGCCGTACCCGAGGGCGACCCAGCTTGCGGCAAACGTCGGCCAGGGGATCGCATTTCTGTTCGGCCTCTTCGGGCTGTTCGGCGGCCAACCGATGCTGCTGTTCATCGCTTTCTTTGTGTACATCGGCGCGACGCAGGAAGCAGCACAGGCGCAGATGCGGTCCGTCTCGACCGGACTGCCCGTATCGAGCGCGATGGTCACGCAGTTCGCCATTCTGCCAGCCGACGCAACGCTCGGCGACGCGGTCGAGGCGCTGCTGGCGACCTCGCAGCACGAGTTCCCGGTCGTTTCGGCCGACGGCCGCGTGCTCGGCATCCTGACGCGCAATCAGATGATCCGCTCGCTGCGCGACCAGCCGGACGCCGCGCGACCCGTCGGCGAGATCATGCAGCGCGATGTGCCGTCGGTGCTGCCCGATGTCCCGTTCGAGTCGGCGTTCGCGCAGATGCAGGCGGCCAAGTTCCCGGCCCTGCCGGTCGTCAACCGCGCCGGGACGCTCGTCGGCCTGCTGACGCCAGAGAACGTCGGCGAGCTGCTGATGGTCCAGGCCGTCCTGCCGAAAGGCCGCGCCCTCCCGCTCCCCGCGCCGAGAGGATGAGCGGCGAAATGAGGAGCGAGGAATGCGGAATGATGAAGATGCGATTTCGGATGGATGATCGCGGATTGATGAACCGGCCGCGCGGCGCTCTTGCCGGTTGTGGTTCTTGAAAATCGGCGTGCAGGTGAAGCAAATCTTCGTTCGTGGTGAGACTGGGCGGTAGCGGACCGCTGCCGCAGAATCCACAACGGAGCCGCTACCGCCGACCGCTTCCGTTCGCCGTTCTCTTGCCGTGAGCTGACGGCTGATAGCTGACAGCGTCCGTTTGCCAGCTTCAGCAATAAAGCTGCAGCAAGTTATCCAGCGCGATTTCGGGCGCGGTGCGGCAGCGGCCGGGGTGGACGGCGGAGGTCTGCACGACCGCCGAGCGCGGTGCCGTCAGCCAATGAAACCGCTCGGACGGCGGCAACAGACCGATGGGTCCGCCGCCAAAACCGCCCAAGCAGACAGCGCGGTAGGCCGTCAGATAGCGCTCGACCAGCGTCAGATCGAGCGTCGGCCAGAGGCGGGCGATCCGGTCGGAATCGAGCGCAAATCGCACGTCGAGAAACCGCTTCTGCCGCGAGTGGAGCACGACGCCGACGTTCTGAAACGCGTCCAGATGCACCTGCGGAACGAGCCGGACGATGGCATAATCGTACTCGACCCAACCCTCGATCACCGCGCTCATCGGCGGTAGCGCTTGGCGACGGGCGCCTCGGTCCGCTGCCGCTGTCGCGCCGCCTCGGCTTCGACGGCGAACGCCCTCGGCGCGCGCAGCCGGGCGCGGAAGTAATCGGCATAAGCCCGGCGATTGGCCTCGGCATCGGCGAACGGCGGTTCGGTCCCGGTCGGCGCGTCCATCAAGAGCGCGTCGGGGACGGCGGCGAGGACGGCCGCGAGCACGTCGTCGGTCAGCCGCTCGGCCAATCGGGCGTCGGCGGCGGTGATGTCACCGGCCAGCCCCAATAAGACGTGATCCTTGATTGGAACGAATGGCGTCCGGGCCTTTGCTTCATCGACCGACGACCAAGC
>JBBSVG010000141.1:0-6762 GCA_038233775.1 Bacteroidota bacterium
AAGCCCGACGCGCCGCGACCGAGTCCGGCAGCCGAAACCGGCGACCCGTTTCGCCCGCTTGTCGGCACGTGGGAGGGAACGTTCAGCACCTACACGTTGACCGGTGAGCGGATCAGTCAGGTGCCTGAGACGCGGACCTACTGGTCGGTCGAGCGCGGCGTCCAGCGCGGCCGGATCTCGCACCAGTTGGCCGACAGCACCACCCAGGTTTCGACCTTGCTCCACCGCCGCGAGCGGGGCGGACTCGTCTCCGATGTCACGGGTCCGGCTGGCAAACAGGCTTCGCTTCGTGGGACGTACACCGACGGGACGCTGTTCTGGTACCGCATCGAGCCGGGCACCGAGGCCATCACCGAGACGACCAAAGAGCGGGTGACGGGCGACGTGCTGACCGTCGACGGCGTCGGCGTGTACGACGAGACGATGCTGCTCTTTCAGGGCCGCTATCAAAAGATTCGCTGACCGCCGACGCCTGTCGCCGGCTCCCTTTTCTCTGACCGACTTCTCATGCGCAGTCTGCTCGTCACCGGTGGCGCCGGGTTCATCGGCACCAATTTCGTCTATCTCTGGCGGCGCGAGCACCCCGAAGACCGGCTGGTCAACCTCGACCTGCTGACCTACGCTGGGAACCTGGAGAACCTAACCGAGCTGCCCGACGGCGACGGCTACACGTTCGTTCGCGGCGACATCACCGACGAGGCGCTGCTCGACCGGCTGTTCGCCGAGCACCGGTTCACCCACGTCGTCAACTTCGCTGCCGAGAGCCACGTCGACCGCTCGATCACCGGCCCGAAGATCTTCGTCCACACGAACATCATCGGCACCCAATCGCTGCTCGATGCGGCCCGCAAGCACGGCGTCGAGCGCTTTTTGCAGGTTTCGACCGACGAGGTGTACGGGACGCTCGGCAAGACCGGCAAGTTCACCGAGGCCACGCCGCTCGAGCCGAACAGCCCGTACTCGTCGTCGAAGGCCGGGGCCGACATGCTCGTTCGGGCCTACGGCCATACGTTCGATCTGCCGGTCGTCACGACGCGTTGCTCGAACAACTACGGACCGTACCAGTTTCCCGAGAAGCTGATTCCGCTGATGATCACACGGGCACTGGCCGACGAGCCGCTGCCGGTCTATGGCGACGGGATGCAGATCCGCGACTGGCTCCACGTTTCGGACCATTGCCGCGCCATCGAACAAGTGCTGCTGCGCGGTCGGACCGGCGAGGTGTACAACATCGGCGGCAACAACGAGCACCCGAACATCGACATCGTCCAGCGCGTGTTGTCGCACCTGGGCAAGCCCGATTCGCTCATCCGCTACGTGACCGACCGGCCGGGGCACGACCGCCGCTACGCCATCGACGCGACCCGAATGAAGGATGAACTCGGCTGGGAACCGGCTTACACGTTCGAGCAGGGGCTGCCCGAAACCATCGACTGGTATCTGGCGAACCGGACGTGGTGGGAGCGGATTCTGTCCGGCGCGTACAGCTCGTATTATGCGGATCAATACGGCGGTCGCGAGGTGATCTCCGGCGCGTCGGCGGCGAACTGACCGGTGGCTGTGAGCGTCGAAAAGACGAACCGGGCCGGGGAGAGGGCGACCGTTTGGACGCTCTGCCTCGGCTCGCTCGTGTTGACGCTGGTGGTCTGGTGGGTTTTCTCGGTTAAAACCGTCTGGGGCGACACGGGCAACTACGTCGATATCGCCCGCAACCTCTATCTGCACGGCAATTACTCGATTGACGCCCGAGGCGCGCTGCCGACGGCCTACCGGCTGCCGGGCTACCCGGTTTTCCTCGTCCCGTTCATGGCCGCGTGGCCGGCGATGATGCCGGTCGTCTCGTTCGTCCAAGCGACGATGGTCGCGGCGACCGTCGTGCTGGTTTATCTCACCGCCCGGCGACTCGGTCTCGACAAGTCGGCGGCGCTGATGGGCGCTGGGCTGACGGCGACCCACCTCGATCTGCTGATCTACTCGCGCGGCATTTTGTCCGACATACCGGCCGCGTTCTGCTTCACCCTCGGCGTCGCGCTGCTGGTGCTGGCGCCGCGACGGATCGGCTGGCTGTTGGTCGCCGGACTCGCCATCGCCGTCTCGGTGCTGCACCGGCCGGGTCACGTCCTGCTGGCGCCGCTGGTGCTCGTCGTGCTCGCCGTGACAGTCGAACCGGGCCGACCGTCGCTGACCCGGTTGCTGCGGCAGGCCGTCTGGGTCGCGCTGCCGACGGTGCTCTTGCTCGGCTCGTGGATCGTCCGCAACGATCTGGCGCTCGGCCGGCCGACGATTGCGACGTTTCGCGGCAAAGGCGACCTGTTCATCGTCCATTATCTCCGCGTCACGCTCGACGGGGCGCCCGACGATTTCGTCGCGTTCGACCGCGAGACGTGGCGCCGCTACGAACGCGAGCATCCGGCCGAGGCGGCGGTTCAGCCGGTTGCTGTTGACCGGGAAGGCCAGTTGTTCGTCGAGACCGAGCCGTTCTCTCGCTACGAGGCGGCGCTGTTGCACGATGAGTTGGCCCGTCGCGGCTCGACGATCTGGCGCGTCGTGGCCCGAAACGCCGTCGATGGGCTGTTCATCCGGGTCAACGACGTGCCGCGACCGCACGATCTCAAGAGCCTGATCTTTGCCGGTTGGGGGATCGGGCACGGGCTCGTCGTCTGGCTCGGGTTGCTCGGGCTGATGCTCGGTCGCCGAATAGGCGGGACGCTTGATGATGTCACGCGGCGCCGGTTGCTCTGGCTGATGGCCGGTTGCGGGTTGTTCATCGTCGCCACGTTTGCGGTTCAATTTCCCATCTACACGGCCCGGTTCAACCTGCCGATTGTGCCGCTCGTCGATCTGGCCGCCGGTGCGGGCCTAGCCGGTTGGCTGGCCGCTGTCCGTCGGCGTTCGAGCCAAACCATCGCCTAAACTCTGCGAGAAACCCGTTGAAGATCCTGAATATCGTCGGTGCGCGACCGACCTTCATGAAGGTCGCGCCGCTGCACCACGCGCTCGAGCGCGCCGGGCATGAGTCGCTCATCCTGCACACCGGGCAGCACTACGACCCGCAGATGAGCAAGGTGTTCTTCGACGACCTCGGGATGCCGAAGCCGGATGTGTATTTGGGCGTCGGCTCGGGTTCGCACGCCGTACAGACGGCCGAGGTGATGCGCGGCTTCGAGCCAGCGCTACTGGAGACGAAACCCGACCTTGTTGTCGTCGTCGGGGACGTCAACTCGACCGTTGCGTGCTCGCTGGTGGCGATCAAGCTTGGGTTTCCGGTGGCCCACATCGAGGCCGGGCTGCGCTCGTTCGACCGGCGGATGCCCGAGGAGATCAACCGGCTCGTGACCGACGCCATCGCCGATTATTTGTTCGTCACCGAACCGAGCGGACTGGTCAACCTGGCCCACGAGGGCGTGCCGACCGAGCGCGTGTTCATGGTCGGCAACCTGATGATCGACTCGCTCGTCGGCCATCTGGAGCAGGCGCGGCGGCTGCCGATCCGCCGCGAGATGGGTCTTGCCGACGGCCGCTACGCCGTCGCCACGCTGCACCGGCCGTCGAACGTCGATGATCCGGTCGCCTTCGGCAAGCTGGTCGATCTGCTGGTCGGGATCGCGGCCGAGGTGCCGGTCGTGTTCCCGATCCACCCGCGCTCGCGCAAACAGGCCGAGGCGTTTGGTCTGCTGGACAGGCTCGAGGCGAGCGACATCCGGCTGACCGGTCCGCTCGGCTATCTCGAATTCCTCAACCTGCTCGACGGCTCGGGTCTGGTCGTGACCGACTCGGGCGGGATTCAGGAGGAGACGACGTACTTGGGCGTGCCGTGTCTGACCCTGCGCGAGAACACTGAGCGACCGGTCACGGTCGAGATCGGGACGAATCGGCTGTTCGGCAACGACACCGCCGCAGCGGCCCAGGCGGCGCACGACATCCTGCGCGGCGAGGCGAAACCGGGTCGCATTCCGGACGGCTGGGACGGCCACGCGGCCGAGCGAATCGTCGCCATCTTGGACCAACTGTTGAACCGACCGGCCGACCGGGGCTGATCCTGCCGCGCTCCGCCGCCCCGGTTTGCCGGGGCCGGACCTTTATCCCTCTGCCGGTCGCCTCCATGCCTGTGCTCTGTTCCCGCTGTCGCCCGGTTGCTGCTGTGCTTCGATCCCTCTCTTTGCTGTTGTGCATGGTCGTGCTGGGCAGTGTGGAGGTTTTGGGGCAAATTCCTGGACTCGACACCGGTAGCGGCACGGCAAGGCCGACCAATCCGTACCTCGATCCCGACATCGGCGAGGCCGATGTGAGTCGCCTCGATCTGCCGCAGGCCAATCCGGGCGGCTATGTCCCGACCAACCCGTACCGGCGCTACTTCTCCAGTGCGCTCGTCGGCGGCATGGCCGGCCAATCACTGCCGCTCGTGCCGCTGGAAGGGCCGATTGATCCGGCCGCTTACACCGTCGGTCCCGGCGACGTCCTGTCGCTCAGCCTGATCGACGGCCGCTTGCCGCCGCAGCAACTCATCGTCACCCCGGAGGGCCGTCTGGTCATCCCAACGGTCGGCGACCTGCCGGTGGCTGGCCGGATGCTCGACGACGTGCGGGCGCTGGTGACAAAGGCCGTCGCCCGGCGCTACCTCAACACGGCGATCAGCCTGACGCTGACGACGCCCCGCGTCTTTACGGTCCAAGTGGCCGGCGTGGTGGACAACCCCGGCCCGGCCCAAGCGCGGGCGGTGGACCGGGTCAGCCAGGTCGTCGTCCCCTACAACACGGTCCCGAACAACGATCCGCGCCGGGCGCAACTGCCGGCGGGGCAGGAGGGCGTTCGCTCGTCGATGCGGCATATCGCGCTTCGTCGCCGAGATGGGACCACCCGCCCGGTCGATCTGGTGCTCTACTACGCAACCGGCGACAGCGCCTACAACCCGACGCTGCGCGACGGCGACCGGATCTTGGTGCTGCCGGAGGAGCTGCAAGGCAGCGGCGTGGCGATCAGCGGCGCGGTTCGCGTTGAGGGGCGCTACGAGTACCGCACCGGTGACACGTTCACTCGGTTGATGCAGATCGCGCAAGGGCCGAAGGATATCGCGGATATGGCCGCTGTCGAACTGGTTCGTGTCAGCGAGGGCAGCACAAGTTTCAGCCGACAGATGCTCGATGCGGACGCGATCCTATCCGGGCGCCTGTCCGACGTGCCGCTGATGGCTGGCGACCGGATCTTCGTCCGCGAGAAGCCGAACTTCCGTGAGCGCCGCACGATCAGCATTCGCGGCGAGGTCCGCATTCCCGGCGCCTACGCCATCGCTGGAGACACGACCCGGCTGACGACGCTTGTCGGGCTGGCCGGCGGGTTCACCCCGAGAGCCGATCTGCGCCGCGCCCGACTGATCCGCTTCCCGATTCGCTACGACGACCGCTCGAGTGACCCGACCGTCCAGCGGCTCGAGCGGCTGCGGTTGAGCGACCTGACGGCCGAGTCGCAACAGTACTTCAACTACGAAGCAGTGATTCGCACCAATCAAGTGTCCGTCGATTTTCAGCGCCTCTTCGGTGGCGGTGACCAGCGCGAAGATGTGCTGTTGCGAGACGGTGACCTGCTCATCGTGCCGACGATTGAGCGGACCGTTTACATCAGCGGCCAAGTCGTTCGTCCCGGCTATGTGCGAGTGGGCGACGACTGGAAGGCGAAACGCTACATCGACGAGGTGGGCGGGTTCAGTCGGGGCGCCCGTGAGAGCGGCGTGTATGTGCTGAAGGCCGGCAGTCAGGTCTGGCTCCCGGCCAATCAGGCGACGATTGAGCCGGGCGACGAGATCTTCGTCGACAAGACGGTCAACCGGAGCACGCGGTACTACTGGGACATCGGCAAGGACGTGCTGACGGTCGTTGGTTCGCTCGCCAGCCTGTATCTGGCCTACATCGCCGCCCGCAGCGTCTCGAGATGAACGGCTTGCAGCAAGAGAACGGGTGCGCTGGTTCATCTAGCTACACCTTTTACTTTCCTCAACTTCCCTCGGGATGGACGAGATGAGCAGCCTGAGAGACCCTGTCGTGGAAGCGCCGGTCACGCGGCCGGACTCGCGGTTGCCGATGGGCGAATCGCCAGCGGAGCGGTCGCGAGCCAACGACGAGGGGACGTATCCTCGCGTCGCCCTGCTGCTCGATGTCTGGCGGCGCTGGCGTCGGCGCATCTTGCTCTGGACACCGCTCATCGCTGCGCTCGTCTGCGGCGTCCTGCTGCTGATTCCCCGACGCTACACGGCCTCGGCGACGATCCTGTTGAGCAGCAGCAAATCGACCGGTTTTTCATTGCCGAACCTCGGTCCGCTGAGCGGGATGATCGACGCGCTCGACAGCCCGATTGCCGCCGGTCTCTCCGGTGCCGGGCAGAGTGACCGCTACCTCGCCATCCTGATGAGCGACCGGGTCGCCGAGACGATCATCTCGCGCAACGACTTGCGGGCCTACTACGACGATCCGGTCCGCTGGGAGAACCTGTTGCAGGTTTACCGCGAACATCTGGGCTCCGATCTGAACAAGTCGAAGACGATTCTGACGGTCTCTTATGACCATCGCGATCCGAAGCAGGCGCAGAAGATCGTCCAGGATCTGGTGACCGCGCTCGATACGGTCAACATTCGGCTCCAGGCCGATGCCGTTGGCCGGTCGCGAGCGTTCCTCGGCAGCCGACTGAACGAGACGAAGGTCAATCTGGCTCGGGCCGAAGACAGCTTGCAGGCGTTTCAGCAGAAGTACAAGATCTACAGCATGCAAGGCC
>JBBSVG010000142.1:0-6732 GCA_038233775.1 Bacteroidota bacterium
CCTTGGTTCGTCGGCCCGAGGGCTTATCTTTGCTGTTGGTTAGAATCAGTCCAAGTTGACCCGTTGTGCCCATGTCCGGTTCCCGCTCTGCTCGCTCCTCGCTCCGCGTCTGGCTGCTCGCCCTGGCAGCTTTGTGCGTCGGGGGCATCGTTGTCTGGCAAGCGATTGCGGCTTCCGGGGTGCCCGACCCGACAGCGACCGACCTCAGCCCGGCGGCGGTCGTCTTGAGCAGCGGCGTCCTCGTCTTTCGCGAGGGGCTCGAGGCGATTCTGGTGCTGGCGGCCGTCACAGCGGGCCTGTCTCGCCGTCGGCAGGGCTATGGACGGACGGTTGCGCTGGGCGGCGCTCTGGCGCTGCTGGCGACGGTGGTGACATGGTTTCTCATCGTGGCCCTGATTTCGGCCATCGATGCGCCCGCGCTCCATGTTCAGGCGGCGACGGGTCTGCTGGCGATTGTCGTTTTGCTCGTCATCATGAACTGGTTTTTTCACAAGGTGTACTGGACCGGCTGGATCTCGCTCCACAACAAACGCCGGCGGCAGTTGTTGGAGAGCGCCGACAGCGGGGGAACGAACACCTTCTGGGGGTTGGGGTTGCTCGGGTTCACGGCGATCTACCGCGAGGGGTTCGAGATCGTCTTGTTCTTGCAGAACCTGCGGCTCCAAGCCGGGACCAGCGTCGTGCTGACCGGGGCAGCGGTCGGGCTGCTCCTCACGGCCATTGTCGGGCTGCTGACCTTCGTCGCGCACCGCCACCTGCCGTACAAGAAGATGTTGATCCTGACCGGCGTTCTGCTGGCGGGCGTGTTGATCGTCATGGTCGGCGAACAGATTCAGGAAATGCAGCAGGCCGGCTGGCTGCCCGTCACGACAGTTCCGCTCCCGATGCCAGCGTGGTGGGGCACCTGGTTCGCCATTTTCCCCAACATTCAGGGACTGGTGGCGCAGGTCTTCGTGGCTGCCCTCGTGCTGGGCTCGTACTTCTCAGCCCAATACCTGCGGATCTGGCGGCCGAATCGGCAGCGCACCCCCGCCGCTTGACGGCGCTTCGAGCGGTACGATCCTTGTCCCCCGACTGCGCTCATCCCAATTCTGTCCCATGATCCTTCGCCCGCTCCTGCGCCTCGTGCTGACGCTCGCCCTGTTTGGGCTGGGCGGCGGTTCGTCGTGCCCGGAGCCGACGCAGGCCGCTTCCTGCTGCACCTCGACCGACAACTGCGCGCCGGTGCCCGCGTCCAAACCGGCACCGTCGTGTCCCGCTGCGGCGATGTGCGGCGGCGCCATCGAGCGGTCGGTTGTCGCCGCCGTCGCCCCGGTCGCGCCAGTCGTCAAGCGGATCGCGCTTTGGCCGACCGTGCCGCCGTCGGGCAACGCCCCGTTCGGTGCCGCGTCGTCCGCCGTCGTAACCCGCTGGCTGGCCCGGCGCCCGCCGGCCCGGCTCGCTGCCAACCCCGCTTCGCCCCCGCTTGCCAGCGCCCGCTGCGCCCGGCTCGCCGTCTTCCGCATCTGAACCTTCGCCGGTCCCTCTCTGCCGCCCGACCGCTCGCCTTCTGAGCCACGTCGGGGGCCGCTTCGCGTTCGCTCGGGCCGTTGGTCCGATCCTCATCGCCCTCTCACGCGCACCGCCATGTCGCTTTTCTGCCGACGGATGGGTTTTGTCGCCTTTCTGCTGCTCGTTCCGGCCGCCCGTGCGACCGCCCAGTCGGCGCTGACGCTGGCTTCGGCGCTCGATCAAGCCGCGCGGGCCAACCCGACGCTCGCCGCCCAATCCGCCCGCGTCGAAGCCGCCCGGTTGCGAGCCGACGGCGCCGGGTCGTGGATGCCGCCGACCGTCGGCGTCTCGGCGATGAACGTTCCGGTCACGACGCTCAACCCGACTCGGGCCGCAATGGGCATCCGGCTGATGGCCGGCCAGACGATCCCGTGGCCGGGCAAGCGTGCCGCTGCCGAGCGGGCGGCCCGATTCAGCGCCGAGTCGGAGGCCGCCGGCCGAATCGCATCGGGCCGGATGCTCGCTGCCGAGGTCGTCGTCGCCTACGCCCGGCTGGCTCGGGTCGAGGCGCACCACCGCTTGCTCGATGAGAAGATCCGGCTCGCCCGCGATCTGGCCGACGCGGCGACCGTCCGCTACCGCGCTGGCGGCGGCACCGGTCAGGGCGATGTCCGCCGGGCGCAACTGGCTGTCACCCGGCTCCGCACCGACGAGATTGCCCTGACCGCCGAGCACGAGCGCGCCTCGGTCGAGTTGGCAACGCTGCTCGGGCGGCGCCCCGACCCGTCGATGCCGGGGATGGCCCACGACAGTCTGGTCGCCGCGACCGAGCTAACCGATCTGGTTCAGCGGCTCGACGCCCGGTTGGACAGCGCGGCGGGCATCGCGACTCGGGTAGAACTCGTGCAACTCGCCCGGCGACAGGACGCGGTCGCCGCGCGGCTCGATCTGGCCCGAGTCAATCGCCGACCCGACCTGATGCTTCGGGGCGAGTACGCGCTTGTTCGCGACCTGCGACCCGGTCCGCTGAGCATGGGCGGGATCGACACGTGGACGGCCGGCATCAGCATCACGCTGCCGACGGCGCCGTGGAGCCGCCGCTCGCTCTCGGCCGACGAGGCTGGCTGGGCGGCCGAAGCCCGAGCGCTGGAGGCCGATCAACAGGCGCTCAGCGACCGGATCGCCGCCGAGACCGCCCTCCGCGACGCCGACCGGCGCGGCGCCCGCCAGACGCTGGCCCGCTACGACGCCGATCTTTTGCCCCAGGCCCGCGCCGCCTACGAGGCCGATCTGGCCGCCTACCGCGCCGGCAGCGGCCTGCTCGACGGGCTGCTCGACGACCTACGGATGCTGACCGAACTGGACCTCGCCCGACTGATGCTCCTCAACCGACTCGCCGAGGCCACCGCCCGCTCCGGGCAGGCCATCGGGATCGACTGGACGACCGCCTTCACCCACTGACCCGGAGATTCGCCATGACCCGACCCCTGCTGTTTTCCGTTTTGACGACCCTCGCCCTGCTGATCGGCTGCGGCGAGAAACCCCACACCGAGGCGGCGGCCGACGGCCACGAACACGCCGCCGGGACGCGCTACACCTGCCCGATGCACCCATCGGTCGTCGAGGATCACCCCGGCTCGTGCCCGATCTGCAAGATGGACCTCGTCCCCGTCCGCGCCGCCGTCGATACGGTTCGCACCGATACGGCCACGGCCGCCATGCAGATGAACGGACAGCCGATGACCGAACCGATGCAGCGCGTTTCGCTCTCGGCGATCGGGCGGATTCGGGCCAATGTCGCCACGGTCGAGGTGACGCGGCAGGCGCTGGAGGCGTCGGGGGCGACCAGCGTCGCCGGCCGAATCGGGTATGCCGAGGACCGCGCCCGGACGCTATCGGCGCCGCTGGCCGGTCGGGTGGACGGGCTGGCGGTCGATTACGTCGGCCAGCCCGTCGCAAGCGGCGCGGCGCTGGTCGATCTCTACGCGCCCGATCTGCTCACGACCCAATCGGAGCACCTGCTCGCCCGACGCAGCCGGTCGGCGCTGCCCGCCGATGCCTCGCCCGAGACCGTCGCCCAAGCCGATGATCTGGTCCACGCGTCCGCCGAGCGGCTCCGCTTGCTCGGGCTGACGACCGGACAACTCGCCGCGCTGGTCCGTCGCGGCTCGGCCGGACCGACGACAGCGCTCGTCGCTCCGTTCGCCGGGGCGATCACGTGGCGCGGCGTCGAGCGCGGGCAGTACGTCGCCGCCGGGGCGCCGCTGGTGCAGATCGTCCCGCTCGATCCGGTCTGGTTGGTCGCCGATGTGGTTGAGGGCGCGGGCGCCGAGCTGCGCCGGGGCGGCGAGTTGACGGCCGTCGTCTCCGGTGGCCTCACGGTGCGCGGCAAGATCGACTTCATCAGCCCGACCGTCGATCCGGCGACCCGCACAATCCAGGTCCGCGCGACGCTGCCGAACCCGACCGGTCGGCTCCGCCCCGGTGCGCTGGCCGAGGTCACGCTTGCCCCGGCCAACGCCGCCGGGCAGCCGCTGCCGCTGGTTGTGCCGACTTCGGCGGTGATCGAGACGGGCCGCCGCACCATCGTCTGGGTCGAGGTCGCGCCGAACCAGTTCGAGGGGCGCACCGTCACGCTCGGTCGCCGGGGCGCAGGCGCCGTTGAGGTCGCCTCGGGACTGGCCGAAGGCGAGCGGGTCGTCGCCTCGGGCGCGTTCCTGATCGACAGCGACGCGACGCTCCGCTCGGCCGCCGGCGGCCCGATGGGCGGCATGGCGATGTGACAGGCGTCCGCCCTAATCTTCTCCTGTGAAAATCAGCTTCCTCTGCATCCCGATTTTTACGAACCGACCGTTCTGAGCTTGCCATGATCGACGCCATTATCGGCTGGTGCATCTCCAACCGGACGCTTGTGTTCATCGCGGCGCTCGGCCTCATTGGCTGGGGCTGGATCGCGCTGAACCGCGTCCCACTCGACGCGATTCCCGACCTGTCGGCCCACCAAGTCGTCGTCATGACCGACTACGCCGGGCGCGGGCCGCAGATCGTCGAGGATCAGGTGACGTATCCGGTCAGCGCCGCGCTGCGCGGGTTGCCGGGGTTGGTGACGGTGCGCGGCCAGTCGATGTTCGGCCTGAGCATGGTCTTCGCCATCTTCGACGACAACGTCGATCTCTACTGGGCGCGGACGCGGGTGACGGAACGGTTGCAGACGCTCGGCGGCGGCGCGCTCCCGGCCGGCGTCCAGCCGACGCTCGGCCCCGACGGCACCGGCGTCGGCCACATCTTCTGGTATCACCTGAAAGGCAGCGGACAGGATCTGTCGGAACTCCGCTCGATTCAGGGTTGGTATCTGAAACCGGCGCTCTCGGCCGTCGGCGGGGTGGCGGAGGTCGCCTCGGTCGGCGGATTCGTCCGGCAGTATCAGGTGAAACTCGACCCGCGCAAGCTCGCGGCGGCGGGCGTCACGGTCGCCGACGTGACCGGCGCCGTTCGGTCGGCCAACGGCGATGTCGGTGGGCGGTTGCTGGAGATCGGCGAGCGCGAGATTACGGTGCGCGGACTCGGGCTGCTGGCTTCGGTCGATGATCTGGCCCGCACCGCCGTCGCGACCCGAGCCGGTGTGCCGATCCGGCTCGACCAACTGGGCACCGTCGCCCTCGGTCCGGCGCCCCGACGCGGGCTGATCGAGTCCAACGGCACCGGCGAGGTGGCCGGCGGGATCGTCGTCATGCGCGTCGGTGAGAACGCTCGGGCGACGATTGCTCGGGTCAAAACCGAACTCGCCCGACTCGCCCCCGGCCTGCCCGACGGCGTGACGGTCGTGACCGATTACGACCGCTCGGGGCTGATCGACCGGGCCGTGTCCACGCTCCGCTCGTCGCTGGTCGAGGAAATGCTGCTTGTCGCGTTCATCGTGCTGCTCTTTCTCTGGCACGCCCGCTCGGCGCTGGTCATCATCGTCTCGCTGCCGGTCGCCGTCCTGATCGCCTTCATCCTGATGGACCGGGTCGGGCTGACCTCGAACCTGATGAGACTCGGCGGGATCGCCGTCGCCATCGGCGCGATGGTCGATGCGGCCATCGTGATGGTTGAGAACGGGCACCGGCACCTGTCGGAGGCGCAGGCATCGGGCGCACCGTATAACCGCGTTGCGGTGCTGACCGCCGCCGCCCGTCAGGTCGGCCGACCGATCTTCTTCTCGCTGGTCGTGATGGTCACGTCGTTTCTGCCGGTGTTCCTGCTGACCGGTGAGGAGGGCAAGCTGTTCGGGCCGCTGGCGTGGACCAAAACCTTTGCGCTCATCGGCTCGACCGTTTTGGCGATCACGCTCGTCCCGGCGCTGATGGCGCTGCTTGTTCGCGGACGGCTGCGGCCCGAGCAATCCAACCCGATCAGCCGCGTCGCCGGCCGACTCTACGCGCCCGCGCTCGGCTGGTGCCTGCGCCACCCGTGGACGACGCTGGCCGTCAACGGTCTGGCGCTGCTGGTCGCCGTCCCGATGCTCGTCGGGCTGCACCTCGGCCCGCTGAACATCGCCGGGATTGGCTCGGAGTTCATGCCGCCGCTGGACGAAGGCGACCTGTTGTTCATGCCGATCACGCTGCCCGGCGTCTCGCTGACTGAGGCGCGGCGGCTGGTTGGGTTGCAGGATTCGCTGCTGCTGTCGGTGCCCGAGGTGGCGCACGCGCTCGGCAAGGTCGGTCGGGCCGAGACGGCGACCGATGCCGCGCCGATCTCGATGATCGAAACCATCGTCACGCTGAAACCGCGTGCGTCGTGGCGCGCCGGGCTGACTCGCGCCGCGCTCGTCGCAGAACTCGACGAGAAACTCCGCATCCCCGGCGTGACCAACGGGTGGACCCAGCCGATCATCAACCGGATCAACATGCTCAACACCGGCGTCCGCACCGACGTCGGCCTGAAAGTCTTCGGCGACCGACTCGACACGCTCGACGCCATCGCCCGTCGGGCCGAGCGGCTGCTGCGACGCGTGCCCGGCGCGGTCGATCTCTACGCCGACCGGACCCTCGCCGGACAGTATCTCGATATTCGGGTGGACCGCGACCGAGCGGCGCGCTACGGCCTGTCGGTCGGTGCGGTCGAGGACGCCATCGAGACGGCCATCGGCGGCCGGACGGTGACGCAGGTGCTCGACGGTCGGGCGCGCTACCCCGTCGAGGTCCGTTACGCTTCCGCCGAGCGCGACGGGATCGCGGCGCTCGAGCAGATCCTGATTCC
>JBBSVG010000143.1:0-6726 GCA_038233775.1 Bacteroidota bacterium
CGCGGGGGTGGGGTCGGTGACGATATTTGTCGGTAACACCTCGGGGACGCACCCAATGCAGTTGAATATTTCGGGGGTGCAAACCACACCATTGGGCTAACACACGACTCTGCCGACAGCGGTGGTGGCTCCGTTCATGGATTCGACAGGCTCACCACGAACGGAGATCAATTGTCGTTGCACGCCGATCTGCAAAAATTAAAACCGTTGACGATCTTGAAGCAGATAAACGGGTTGAACCTGCATCCAACCGCCCCCCGTCGGGGGGCAGTCGGCGACAGCCGAGCGGGGGGCGTCGTTGAGTCAGCTTGGGCAAACCACGACGCCCCTCCGGCGCGCTCTCGCCACCTCCCCGATGGAGAGGGGTTGGGTTCCCTGCCGCTCGACACGACTCCTCCCCGGCACGTCACGACCTGTCCCCGGCGAATCACGACCTCTGACGGCCACATCCCGGCCTCTGACGAGCGCGTCACAAGCTCTGACGAGCACATCAGAAGCTCTGACGGGCACATCAGAAGCTCTGACGAGCACATCAGAAGCTCTGACGGGCACGTCACGACCTCTGACGGACACGTCACGACCTCTGACGGACGCGTCACAGGCTCTGACGGACGCATCAGAGGCTGTTGTCTCCACGCAACAGCTTGTTGTCTCCGCGCAACAGCTTGTTGTCTCCGCGCAACAGCTTGTTGTCTCCGCGCAACAGCTTGTTGTCTCCGCGCAACAAGTGGTTGTCTCCGCGCAACAGGCTGTTGTGGGCGCGTCACCGGCGCTATTTCATCATTCCGCGCCCATCATTCATCGATTCTGACCGCTCAGCTCGACATCTTGCCGCCGGTGACTTCGATGATGGCCCCCGTCACGAACGAGCCGTCGCTTGAGGCGAGGAAGACGTAGGCGGGCGCGAGTTCTTCGGGCTGTCCCGGTCGGCCGAGGGCGACTTCGGCGCCGAACTTGGCGATCTCGTCTTTCGGCATCGTCGCGGGGATGTTCGGCGTCCAGACCGGACCGGGCGCGACGGCGTTGACGCGAATCTTCCGCTCGCCGAGAGCAAGCGCCATCGACTTGGTGAAGGCGTGAATGGCGCCTTTCGACGCGCAGTAATCGACCAGGATCGGGTTGCCGACCAGCCCGACGATGGAGCCGGTGTTGATGATGCAATCGCCAGCTTTCAGGTACGCGAGCGCGGCGCGGGCCATGTAGAAATAGCCGAAGATGTTCGTCTCGAACGTGCGGCGGAACTGCTCGTCGGTCACGTCCTCCGGCCGCTGTTGCGACATCTGATAGGCAGCGTTGTTGACGAGCACGTTGAGGCCGCCGAGTTCGGCCACAGTCCGCTCGACGGCGGCGGTGCAGGCGGCCGAGTCGCGCACGTCGGACTTGATCAGCAGACAGCGACGACCGGTGCCGGTCACGAGGCGCTTGGTTTCCTCGGCGTCCGAATCGTTCTCGTTGTAGAGCACGGCCACGTCGGCGCCCTCCATCGCGAACGCGAGCGCGACGGCCCGGCCGATCCCAGAGTCGGCCCCAGTGATGAGCGCAACCTTGTCGAGCAGCTTATCGGCAGGGCGGTACGACGACAGATCGCTGTCCGGCTGCGGGTCCATGTCGGACTGTTTGGCCGGGTACGGCAGCTTCTTTGGGTTCAGCTCGTCAGGCGTCGGGCGCGGTTCGGTCGGACTCATGGTGCGGTGCTCCGGGATCGGTGAACGGGTGTCTTCGGCTCAACGAGCGGCCATCGGCGGACGTTCAACGCCATGACGACGGCAGTCCGTGGCTCAACGCGACCGAGCCGACATGACTCAGCGCGGCGTCGGGCGCAGGTTGACGCAGGTAGATCGTCAGGTCGCGGACGATCCGCTCGACCGGGTGTGGCTGGACCAATCCGCGCGCGCCGACCGCTTGTTCGGTCAGCCGAATCACGTCGAGGCAGATCGTCTCAATCGCGGTGCGGACCATGTTCGCGTAGCCGATGCGGGTCGTTGGGTCGGACGTGAGCCGCTGCGCCATCCCATCGAGCCACAGCCGCCCGCTCTCGACGGCAATCGCCATCCGGCCGACGCGGTCCTGTTGATGGATGTCGCCGGTGCGATTCAATTCCCGCAGATGCGCCGCCGTCGCATCGACGAGCGCTTCCGCCCCGCCCAACTGAACCGCTGCGAACCGGGCCACGCCGACCGTCAGATCGGGCTCGCGGTAGTACGCATCGGGCGCGCCGAGGACCGCGTCGGCGCCGAGCACGACGCCGTCGAACTGGGCGCGGAACGAGCCGGTGGCGCGCATCCCGAGCGGTCGCCACGAGTCGGGATCGACGGCGAGCGCAACGGCGTCGGCCGGGACGACGACCATCTGCCAGCCGCCGTCCGGCAATCGCCCGGTCACGATGGGTCGCTCGACGATCCCGGCGCCGGAGGCAAAGGTCTTGGCGCCGCGCATCCGCAGCCCGCCGCCCGGCTGCGGCTCGAGCGTCACGCCGCCCGCGCCTTCGGTGTTCCAGACGGCAAACCGACGCCCGGCCCTCGCGTCGGCAGCCGCAGCGGCGAGTTGAGCGGCGGTGCCGAAAGTCGAGACGAGTCGCAGCCCGTCGATGTGCCCTTCGTAGAGCCGCCCGACCGGCAAACTCGCCCGACCGATGATCCGAAGCGCGTCGTAAACGTCGGGCGCAGCGGCCGGATCGGTCGCCCAGCCGAGCCCGCCGTGCTCGGTCGGCAGCGGCGCGGTCAGCAACCCGGCCTCGGCCAGCGCGGCGAAGGCGTCGTGGGGAAAGGCGCCGGTGCGGTCGCCGTCCGCCGCCGTGTCTCGGGCGACGGCAGCGGCGCGGTTCAGTCGGTCGGCCAACACAGCGGCGCAATCGGTCGGCATGACAGCGGGGCGAATCTTCGGGGAAGTGGGGCGGTTCTGCTGTAGCCGTTCGGCAGCGCGGTTGGTTCCCGACCAGCGCGGAACGGCGCTTGAATGGACGCTGGCAGGCATTTCGTTGGTCTGCCGAGTTGACCGACCTTCCCCAGAGACATACGACCATGTTCTTTTTCGATCCGCTGTACCTCATTCTCGCGCTGCCCGCGCTCTTGCTCGGGCTGTACGCGCAGTATCGGACCAAGAGCGCGTTCAACAAGTACGCACAGGTGCCGACCCGGCGCGGGCTGACCGGCGCGCAGGTCGCTCGCCTGTTGCTCGACGCCGACGGGCTGACCAACGTGCAGATCGAGCCGTCGCAGGGCGGCAAGCTCAGCGACCATTACGACCCGTCGAGCAAGATTCTTCGGCTCTCGCCGGACGTTTATCAGGGCGATTCGCTGGCGGCGGCCGGTGTCGCGGCCCACGAGACGGGACACGCCTTGCAGGACGCGGCGCACTACACGCCGCTGGTGCTGCGCGGCGCGATGGTCCCGAGCGTGCGGATCGGGTCGTGGCTCGGTCCGCTGCTGTTCATGGCCGGATGGTTCATCCACCTGACGCAACTGTCGTGGGCGGGCGTGATCCTGTTCTCGGCCGCGAGCGTGTTCGCCGTCGTGACGCTGCCGGTCGAGTTCGACGCCAGTCGTCGGGCGAAGCAACTGCTCATCGCCCGGAACATTCTCGGACAGGATGAAATGGTCGGCGTCAACTCGGTGCTCAACGCCGCCGCGCTGACCTACGTCGCCGCCGCGCTGCAAGCCATCGGCACACTGCTCTACTACGTCCTGCTCCTCTCCGGTGGTCGCAGCAGACGCTGAGAAGAAGTGATGATTGCGGATTGATGATGGATGAAACGGCACCGTTCGGGCCTTGCGGCGTCGGGCGGTGCTGTTTCATCAGTCCGCGCTCATCATTCCGCATTCTCTTCGTAAGTTCGCAGAACCCGTCGGCGTCCCCGCTCCCCGCAGTTGCTCCCGCCCATGCGCCGCCTGCTCCTTCTTGCCCTGCTCCCGCTCGTCGTCGCACTTGGTTCGTGCAAGAAGGACAAACCGGCGACGGACGGCTCGGCCGAGTCGGTCCCGCTGGACCCATCGCTGATTACGAGGGCCGGGTTCGTCCCGAATCTTGACGGACCGCTGCGGCCGTTGAGCGCAACGCCGGTCGGTGCGATGATCAGCCTGCTGCCCGATCAGGCCGTTGCGGTCACGTTCTCCAAACCGATGGTCCCGCTCGGTGACGCCGCCGACCGACCGGCGCCCGACGGCGCGATCCGGCTCTCGCCCAACACGCCCGGCACGCTCCGCTGGGAAGGCACCCAGACGCTGGTGTTCCAGCCGACAACGCCGCTGCCGTTCGGAGCCGTCTTCACGGCAACGCTGCGCGGCGGGATGAAATCCGTCTCGGGCGATGTCATGTCCGGCGACTACACCTGGCAGTTCGAGACGCCGCGACCGCTCTTGCAAAGCTCGGCGCCGACCGACGGCGAGCGCTGGGTTGCCCACCGGCCGCGCGTCGATCTGGCGTTCAACCAGCCGATGGACGCGAGCCGCGCCAATGGCAAACTCGTGCTGCGCAAAGTCAAAGGCGCACCGGTTCCGGCGACGATCAGCGCTCGGGCCGACACGCTCTCGATCCGACCGACCGCCGATCTGTCGCCCGAGACGACCTACGAAGTCGTCATCGGAAAAGGGTTGACCGGCAGCGGCGGACCGTTGGGTTCGACGGACGAGTCGATTGTCCACTTTCAAACCTACGGGCCGCTGAGACTGCTTGGGCTGTCGCAGGACGCGGGCTATGACAAAAAGCTCGGCTACGATCCAGGTCGCGGTATCAAGATCAGCTTCTCGAACCCGGTCCGCTTCGGCGATCTACGCAAAGCGCTCCAGTTCAGTCCAGCGGTCACGGTTCCGGCCGGGATCGAGGCGCAGGACGATCAGGTCAGCGACGAGCAGACGTTGCCGTTCACTTGGGCGGCCGAGCAATCGTACACGCTGACGATCCAAAACCTGAAAGACGCCTTCGGCCAAACCCTCGGCTCAGCGTCGGTTTCGTTCAAGACGCGGGCGTACGAACCGTCGGCCCGCATCCCGACCGACATCGTCACCATCGAGGCCGAAGCGCAGCCGAACGGGTTGGTCGCGCTGCCGCTGACGGTCGTCAACCTGACGAAAGTGCCGGTCGGGATGAAGCGGCTGCGGCCCGACCAGATCGTCCCGAGCTTGCGCTTTTTGGACACCGACCACTGGTACGGCGACTCGGACGCGCCCGCGCTGCCCGGCGCCGTCCGGTCGATCCCGACGACCCGTGAAGCGCCGCTGACGTTGCCGCGCAACAAGTTACAGACGCTGCCGCTGCGGCTCGACTCGATGCTAACCGGCGGCACCGGCATCGTCGCCGTGCGGGTGAGGGGTCCGCCGCCGCCGGGTCTGCGCGAGAAGCGCGATTACTCAGCGCTGGCCGTGGTGACCAAGCTCGGCGTGACGGCCAAGTTCAGTCCGCACCAGAACCTGATTCTGGTCACGAGCCTGAAAACCTCGCAGCCGGTCGCCGGCGCGACGGTCACGATTCGCGGGATGGACAACAAGGTGTACTGGCGCGGCAAAACCGACGCGCAGGGCCGGGCCATCTCGCCGGGCTGGGCGCCGCTGAAGCTCCCGAAAGGCACCGACGATTACGGCGCGCCGAAGCAGGTCGCGTTCGCTGAACTGGGCAACGATGTCGCGTTTACGACCAGCTTTTTCGACGACGGGATGGAGCCGTACCGGTTTGGGCTGAACTACGCCTACAACCCCGAACCGGTCACGACCACCGGCGAGGTGTTCTCAGATCGCGGGCTGTACAAAGGCGGCGAGACGGTCCACTTGAAGGGGATTCTGCGGACCCGAACCGACCGCGACTGGAGCGTCGTCCGCGATTCGGTTCGCGTCTTCGTCGTCAGTCCGCTCGACCAAGTGTTGCTCGATAAGCGTTTAAAGCCGAACGAGATGGGCGCGTTTGATCTCGATTGGTCGGCACCCACGTCGGCGCCGCAGGGCGAGTACACGGTGCGCGTCGCCCGCGCCGACGACTCGGAAGCGGCCGAGCGGAACATCTATCAACGCGGCGATCTGGCCTCCGGCTCGTTCCGGTTGGACGCCTTCCGCCGGGCGACGTTCGACGTGACGGCCCGCGCCTCGGCGTCGAACTACGTCGCCGGTGATTTTCTGGAAGCGTCGGTTTCCGGTCGCTATCTGTTCGGCGCGCCGATGAAAGGCGCCCCAGCGGGTTTCTCCATCGAGCAGCGGCCAACCTCTTATTCGCCGCCGGGCTACGACGGCTACTCGTTCGGCGCCTCGCTCTCCAGCGGCGAGTTCGATTCGGAGGAGGACGACAACGGTGACGGCGCGGTTGGGCTCTATCGCACGCTCGCCTCGGCCGACACGACGCTCTCGGCCAACGGTTCGCTCGCGCTTCGGACACAGTTACCGCTCAACCCGACCGGCGTGCCGACGCGAATCTCGATCACCGCACTCGTCAAAGATCCAGCCCGACAAGAGGGGTTCGGCGGCGCCGACGTGACCGTCCATCCGGCGCTATTCTACGTCGGCCTGAAACCGGGGACGACGTTCCTCGACCTGACGAAATCGAAGGCGCTGCCGGTCGATGTGATCGCCGTCGATCCCGGCGGTCGACCGGTTGGTGGACGCGAGATCACGGTCGAGTTGCTCAGCCGAAACTGGCTCAGCGTCCGGCAGATCGGCTCGGACGGGCGGCTGCATTGGTCGAGTCGGCTGGACCAGAAAACCATCGCCACGCGCAAGGTCACGAGCAACGCCGGGGCGGCGCAGC
>JBBSVG010000144.1:0-6703 GCA_038233775.1 Bacteroidota bacterium
AGCGTCGATGGCAGCAGCGCAGTCCAGCGATGGCCGCAGGGCTGACGCAGCATATCTGGAGCATCCGAGAGATATTGACTTGGGTCCCGGTCCCGAAAACAACACACAAGCCGTAGACTACCGACGTTCGGTAGCGGCGCTAATATCCTGACGTTGACAAGTGCTGGGTTGCAAGACGTGTTCGTGGCGCGCTATGCGGCAGACGGCACGCTCCTCAACGTCGTGAAAGCGGGAGGGGCGGGCGAAGATATCGGGATTGGCGTGGCAACTGATGGCAGTGGAAACGCCGTCGTGACGGGCAGCTTCACGGGCACAGCGACCTTCGGCAGCGGCGCCGATGCCGTGACATTGACAAGCGCCGGGTTGAATGACGTATTTTGGGCAAGCTATGCGGCCGATGGGACATTCCTCAGCGCTATGCGTGCAGGCGGGCGAAGTTCTGATTACGGTACTGCCGTGGCGACCGATAGAAGCGGCAATATCATCGTGACGGGCATCTTAACGGGCACAGCGACCTTCGGCAGCGGCGCTCATGCGGTGACGTTGACAAGCGGTGGTTTCGGTGACATGTTCGTGGCCCGCTATGCACCCGACGGGACGCTGGTTAACGCTTTACGCGCGGGCGGGCCGGGTGACGATAACGGCAGAGGCGTCGCAATCGACGGCAGCGGCAATGCCGTCGTGACGGGGTCCTTCTTTGGCGCGGTGACGTTCGGCAGCGGCACCCATGAGGTGACGTTGACGAGCATCGGTGGCAAGGACATGTTCGTGGTGCGGTATGCGGCCGACGGCACGCTCATCAGCGCCGCGAGCGGAGGCGGGAACCAGTACGTCTATGGCTATGGCGTGGCGACCGACGCTAGTGGCGATGCCGTCGTGACGGGAGGCTTCCTAGGCACGGCAACGTTTGGCAGCGGTGGCCCAAGTGCAGTTACGTTGATGAGTGCCGGCGCCAATGACGCCTTTGTGGCGCGCTATGCGCCGGACGGGACGCTCATCAGCGCCGTCCGCGCGGGCGGAGCAGGTGACGATATCAGTTTAGGCGTAGCGACCGACGGCACCGGCAACGCAGTCGTAACGGGGTACTTCAACGGCACAGCGACGTTCGGTAACGGCGCCGATGCGGTGGCGGTGGCGAGCGCTGGAGGCTATGATGTGTTCGTTTCACGCTATGCACCGGACGGTACGGTCCTCAGTGTCGTCAGCGCGGGCGGGCCGAGTGACGATTTCGGCTATGGCGTGGCGACCGACGGTAGTGGCAATGCCGTCGTGACGGGTTATTTCACTAGCACGGCGTCGTTCGGCAGCGGTGCGGCGGCCGTGACGCTGACCAGCGCTGGGGCTATTGACATGTTTCTCGCTCGCTATGCTTTCCCGGTCAAGACGGCGGTGGTGGGCGGGGCGGCGGCCCCGGCGGCGTTCCGGTTGATCGGCGCGGCGCCGAATCCGTTCAACCCGACGACGACGATCCGCTTCGACCTGCCGACGGCGGCGAGTGTGACGGCGACGGTGTACGACCTGCTCGGTCGGCCGGTGCGGACGTTGGGCGGCTCGTTCGCGGCCGGTCCGTCGCAATCGCTTGCCTTCGACGCTGCGGGATTGCCGAGCGGCGTCTATCTCGTCCGCCTCTCGACTGGAACCCAGACTGCGACCGTTCGGGTGATGTTGGCGAAGTAAGCGCTCGGCAGCGAACACCCCGGCGCCCGGTTACTCTGCGGAGACATCGGGCGCCGCTGCGTTCAGGCCGAGAGCCGAATCGTGATGACGGTGCCGGTGCGGGTCAGATGGGCGCCGCGAAAGGTGGCGGTGAAACCGGGGACGCGAACGGTCACGACGCCGTCGGCCTCGTGCGTCTCCGGCTGGGCCAGACCGACGATCTCGACCCGTGAGACGCCGTTGAACAGCGGGTGCGGCCCGACGCCCTCGGTCAGCGCTTCGAGATCGGCGTCACCCGAGTCGAGCACCTCCAGCGATCCGGCGCCGTTGCCGACTCGAAGGAACCGGGCGTGGAGCACGCTCGTCGGCCCGACGCGCTCGACGTTGATCGGGTCGAAACCCTGCGGCCAGAGCGAGTTCCCGTCCGCCTCGACCACAACATGCCAGCCCGGACGCTTCGAGAACGCGGCCCGTTGCTCAGCCCTCGTCACGGCGAGCGTCTCGATGTCCGTCTGCGCCTGACGCTCGGCAGCGGTTCGGTCGGCGTCGGGGAAGGCGCCCGTTTTCCCGGTCCCGAGCGCTTGCGACAGCGCCCCGTCGAGCGTTTGTCGGTCGTCGGCCTCGAACGAGTGGGGCCAACCGGGCGCGAACCGGTCGAGCAGTCGGGCGAGCGCGGGACCGATGGCGTAGGCGCGGCGCCGAACGTCGGCGGGACCAAACTCGGCGTCGGGCAGGCTGACGGTCCGCTTGCCAGCGGCTTTGCCCTCGACGTAGGTGGCGAGCCCTTCGTTCAACTCGGTGCCCCGCTCGTAGGCGACGGAAGCGGAATCGAGCCGCGCGAAACGGTCGCGTCGCAGGTCGAGCGCGAGACGGGTCCAGCCCGCAGCCGAATCGACCGCGTCGGCAGCCAGCGCCCGGCGCAGCGCGACCGTCTCGAGCCGACGGAGCGCGAGCGCGCCGGCATCGTCGGTCGGATAAACGAACAGATCGGCCTCGTTGCCGATCCAGCGGGGATGCCGGGCGCGCTGAAAGACGTGGAACGCCTCATGGATCGCAAGCGGCGCTCGGCTCTGTCCATCGGCGATGGGCCGGTCGAGCAGCACCGTCGCGGTGGCGACGCCGCCGATCTCGGCGCTGCTGTTCGCGCTCATCGCTGCGAATCGTCCCACAACCACAAGCCCCGCAGGCGACACGCCCGGCAGCGGGGCGAACCCATCGGGCGGCGTGGGATGGCGGAACAGGAAGGTTCGGTCGCCGTCGAACACCGCCAGCGGGATGGCGAGCGGGTCGTAGCCCGGCCACAATGCATCGGCCCCGAGGTGCGCGGCGGCGACCTGCGCCACGTCGCGTTCGAGCCGGAACGCGGGCGATGCCGCGACCTGCGCGGCGGGTCGAGGCGTGGCGCACGACAGGAGCGCCACCGATAGAAGGAAGAACCGCTTGGTCATTGGGCGACCGGGCTTTTGGCCGAACGTCAGCCAGGGTGATATGGCTTTCCGTTGATGAAGATGGCGCCGCCGAGTTCGTCCATGTCGTAGTTGCGCCACCCGTCCGGCGTCAGCCGCCACGTTTCGCGGTGGCGCTGCGTCGTCAGCACGGTGTCCTCGCCGGGGCGGTCGGGCCGGGCCATCATCCGCTCCCACCGTTGGGACGTGAACGCCATCGCCAGCGAATCGCTCGGCAGGCGCAGGCTATCGACGGTGATGGTCAGGTCGAGCGTCCGGGAGATCACCGACCAGTCGCGCAACGCATTTGCCCGCATCTGGGCTCGGGTGATGACCTCCCCGCTCTCGTCATAGACGACGAAATCGGCGGGAACGCCGCGCATGTAGCCGTCGATATCCTCGTGCTTGGTCGCTTCGATCCCACGCGCAATCTCGGCTTCGATCTGCCGACGGACCGCTTCGGCGCTCGCTACGGGGCGCTGCTTGGTGGCACAGCCGCCCCAGAGGGTTGCTCCGGCGACGATCAGGCAGAGACAGTGCTTCATGGCAGAACGGGTTCAGCGGCGAAAAAAAGCGTCGGGGCAGCCTTAACCGGCGGCGACCCCGACGGCGAAGCGGTCAGTTCCGGCGTCGAGCGGGCGGCAGCGGCGGGGCGGGCAGCGGCGCCACAGACGGCGGCGACGGCGGCGACGGCGGCGGCGAACCGGGCGCAGCCGGGGCGCGGCGGCGACGGCGAACCTCGATCTGGCGGCGACGCTGCCGGTCGCCCGAACCGGTGTCGAGCGAATGGCGCCGCTCGAAGCGGTAGATGCGAGCACCGTCGGCCGAGGTCGAGTCGGTCCAGCGGAACGAGCCGTCGCCGTCGGGTCCGTTGAAGCGGTAGATCCGGGCGCCGTCCTCGCCCTGCAACGAGTCGAGGTCGATCACCGAACCGGGCGGCAAGGCGCGAAGGATCTCCTCGGGCAAGCCCTCGATCCCGCCGGGGAAGGAGAACTGGAACGCGCGGCCATCGGCGCCCTCGCCGTCGGGCACCTTGAAGCGGAAGCCGTGGCCGTCGCCGCCCTCCGGCACACGAAGTCGGAACTCGCGGCGGACCTCCGCCCCCCGACGACGCATCTCATCGCCCTGCCGACGCATCTCGGCGCCCTGCCGACGCAACTCGTCGCGTTCGATGCGGAAGTGCTCGCCGTCGGGCAGCATCGGCGCCATCATCGCCTCGGGCGGCATCGGCGGTTCGCCGGAGAAGCGCATCATTTGGACCCGTCGCCGCTCGGGCCGACCGAACAGGGTGAAGCCGAGCGTCGCCTTGATTGTCGGTTCGAGCCGATGGTCGTTGCCCAGATCGAAGCGGGTGTAGCGTCCGCCGACCTCGGCGCCCAACCGAACGCCGCCGATGAGGTTGGCTTCGGCGCCCAGTCCGAGCATCGCGCCGGTCGCCCGAATCCGGTCGGCCACCTCGCCGCGCAGCGCCGTCGCCGTGCCAGCCGACTGCAAGCCACCCGTGACGGTGCGGAACAGCCCGAGCGACGCGGTTGGGGTGACCCAACCGGTTTCGCCGAAGCGCATCCGGGCGGTCAAGCTCGGACTGAACGCCCAGCCGGTCACTTCCTCGCCAGGTCGTCGGGCCGAGATCGGCGTTGCTTGCAAGCCGAGGTCGAGCGACGCCATCCGGTTCATCGACGCGCCGATCTGGGCGCCGACCAGCGGCCCGGTTGTCCAGCTATCGAGTCCGATCCCGCTCTGCGCCGGGGCGGCGAGCGTCCCGAGCGTCTGCCCGGTGATGCCGAACGTCCCCTCCCAGCGCGACTGCCCGAGGCTGATCTCGGCCCCGAGGAACTGCCCGGCCATCGCTGCGCCGGTCACGGCCACCCACTGCCATCCGCTCCGCATACTGCCTCCGTTCGGTTTTTATCTCGTTTCCAGCTTCAGTTGTCTTCGGGTCCGTCGGTCGATGATTCCGCCGCGTCCGGCGGGATCAGGCGGTGCATCTCGATCTCGATTTGCGCCTCTGGCGGGGCGAGGTTGAGCAAGACACCTTCGGGCAGCCGAAGCCGCTCGCCGGGCGCGACGGTCGGTAGCTTCCGCCGCAGCCGCGCCGATTGCTCGCCCCGGCGCATCGCCCGCCCCTGTTCGGCGGCACGCTGCTCCTCAGCCAGCGCCCGGCCCCGGTCTTGCACCTGCCGACGAAGGTTTGTCAGCGCCCGACGTTGCTCGGTCGATTCGCGTCGATGCTCGGTCAGCGCCTGCTGATGCGCGGTTTCGAGGCCCATCAACTGCTGCATCTGCTCAGCCGGGATCGGCTCCGGCGATTCCCAGCCCCAACCGGCGACTATCGGGGCATCCTGCAAGCGGATCGCGTTGCCGTCGGGGCCGCGCCACCTGAACACCTGCACCCGGCGACGCAGGCTGTCGCCCTCAGCCGGTCGCTCGAACCGGTAGCTGAACCCGCCACCGGTCTGGAAGGAACCGGGCATCGGCGGCGCAAAGACATTGTCGGCGAACGCGGGCGGCGCCGTCGGTGGTGGCGGCGGCGGCGGCGCGATGGATCGACGGCGCGTGGCCGACGACAGCGCGGCGGTTTGCGACGAATCGAGCCGATGGGCCAGCGCACGCAAGCGGGCGGCTTCGGTATCGAGTCGGTCGCGCTCGGCTCGGAGTCCGGCCCGCTCGGCTGCCGTCCGGTCGAGCCCGACGCGGGTCGAATCGAGCCGAACCACGACCGGCGAGCGGTCGGCGGCGGTCGCGCCCATCGGTCCCGTCGTCACGGCGCAGGCGACGAGCGAGAGGGCGAGCGCACCGGACCCGGCCGTGGCAAGCGGCGACGGACGACGAACCGGCGCTGGCGCGTCGTCATCGACCAGCCGGGTGATTCGGCCAAGCACCTCGCCGTCGGACTGGACCCGAGCGACGCCGCCGTAGCCGCCCGAGCCGATCCGGGCCCACGCGAACGGCTGCCGCGTCCAGTTGTCGCGCACGAGCTTCGTCAGCGCCGATGCGAGGTCCAACCGCTCACGCGGCGCCCAGCGGATCACGCCGTCGTCGGCCGCCAGCTCGGCCGCCTCGACGAAGGCCGCATGCAGCGACCGGACGACCGGGACGAAGCCGAACGCCGACCCGACAAGCCCGGCCAGCGACAGCCGCAGCGGGTCGCGCCGGGCGACGTGGTGCAGCTCGTGACGGAGCACAGCGCGCAGCTCGGCTGGCGTCAGGCGGTCAACGAGCCCGGTCGAGATGACGATCTGCGGCGCGATCCAGCCGTGGGTGAACGCCAGTTCGGCCGGTGACTGGACCAGCCGGATCGGCGCCAGACCCAACCCGTCGACCCGGACGACGAGGGCGCGACCGGCCTCGAGCACGGCACCCGAATCGGCCGGCGGCATCGTCGCCAACCGGTGACGGAAGCGCCGGTCGATCCACCGGTCACGGGTCAGCCGAACGAGCGCCAGCACCAGCCCGAACCCAGTCGCCGCGACAAACAGCAGCCGAACGACAAGCGCGGCCAGCGGCCCCGGCCCGAGCGCCGGATCGGGCAGCGCGACCAGCGGCAAGCTGCGCTGCCCGAGGAAGATCGCCGCACCGAGCAACAGCAGCCCAGTGGCGGC
>JBBSVG010000145.1:0-6700 GCA_038233775.1 Bacteroidota bacterium
GCGACCGTGTTCAGCGCGCCGCGAAACTTGAACGCGCCGCCGCGTTGCAGGTTCTCGGCCTTCAGAAACAGCGAGAACCCCAGCCGCTCGTCCATCCGTCGGCTGGTGATGAGCGGCGTTTGATGGGCGACACCGGCCAATCGGTCGGCGGCGGCGCGGACATCGGCGAGGGTCGGCAGGGCGTCGGTCATGGCGAGCGAATCAAGTGGCGGGGAGCGGCCCGTAAAGATACGCCGGGGATGAAATCGGCCCGTTCGGCATCCCTTTGTCCAGAGCGGACTCGACCCTGACACCGATGCGGAGACTGACATGACGACGATGGAGACGCGCTTTCTGGCCGCCCAACCGCTGCCGGACTATCTGGCCCACGTCGGGACGAACGCCGAACGGTGGCGCAGCATCCACAGCCGGGCGCAAGTGCCGACCGATCTGCTCGACCGGGCGACGGCGCTGCCCGGCCGCTGGCATCTGCTCGTGCTGGTCGAAGACTGGTGCGGCGACGCGATCAACACGGTCCCGGTGCTCGACCGGCTGGCCGAGTTGGCACCGAACATCGACCTCCGGGTCGTCTGCCGCGACCAGAACCTTGACCTGATGGACGCGCACCTCTCGCCGACCGGCGGCCGGGCGATTCCGGTCGTGCTGCTGCTCGACGAAATCTTCACCGAGCGGGCGTGGTGGGGTTCGCGACCCGAGCCGCTGCAAACGTGGATCAACGACGAGGGCCACGCGCTGCCGAAAGACGAGCGCTACAAGGCCGCCCGCGTCTGGTACGCCCGCGACCGGGGCCGGACGACGCTGACGGAGATCACCGCCAAGCTCGAAACCGCCGCTGCGACGCCGATCAACCGCGCCGCCTGATGATCTCCTAAAGCTTTGGGAAGCGGTTCGCGTCTCGAAAGCGGACACAACTTCGGAGTAACCGCCCCCCGCCGGGGGGCAGCCGGCGACAGACGAGCGGGGGGGTGAACGGGTTGCCGCTTGAACGACGACCCCCACCGGCGCTATCGCGCCACCTCCCCGCCGGGGAGGAGTTGGCGTCCGGCCGTTCTCCTCGCGCCCCCATCCAACGAGTCAGCCGGATCGGGGCGCGGCGCGTTCGGGGGGCGACCGAACCGGCTTATCTTTCCGGTTGTCCCACTCGATTCCCTTCTCGGAGTTTGCCATGTCCGCCGACCTGAACACCTTGCTCGCCGTTGCCCGGCAGGAGCGCCCCGCCGACCTCGTCTTTCGCGGTGGGGTCGTCGTCAACGTCCACACGGGCGAGCTGATCGAGACCGATCTGGCCGTCGCGGGCGGCCGGATCGTCGGTGTGGGACCGGGGTATTCGGCGGCGAAAGAGGTCGATGCAACCGGCAAGGTGCTCTGTCCGGGGTTCATCGACGGGCACATGCACGTCGAGAGCACGATGGTGACGGTGCCCGAGTTCGCCCGCGCCGTCGTGCCGCGCGGGACGACGGCGGTCGCGCTCGATCCGCACGAGATCGCCAACGTCCACGGTGCGGCCGGCATCCGATACATCCTCGATTCCCGTCGCGGCCTGCCGATGAGCGTGTTTGTCACGCTCTCAAGCGCGGTTCCGGCGACCGACATGGAGACGGCCGGGGCGACGCTCGACGCCGCCGCGCTCGCCCCGCTCTACGACGAGGACGGCGTGATCGGGCTGGCCGAGATGATGAACTTCCCCGGCGTCGTCTTCGGCGATGCGGGCGTCCACGACAAGATTCGGGCAGCGCAACAGGCCGGACGAGCGATTGACGGCCACGCGCCGGGCCTCAGCGGACCGAACCTCGCAGCGTATCGGCTCGCCGGCGTCGGGTCGGACCACGAGTGTACGACGGTCGAGGAAGCGACCGAGAAGCTGCGGCTTGGGTTTTATCTGATGATTCGGGAAGCGTCCAACGCGCACAACCTGCGGACGCTGCTGCCGGTCGTGACCGAACGGACCAGCCGCCGCTGCTTGCTCGTGACCGACGACCGCCACCCGGCCGACCTCTTGACCGAGGGACACATGGACCACTTGGTTCGGACCGCGATCTCGCTCGGACTTGACGCCATCACGGCGGTTCAGATGGCGACGCTCAACCCGGCCGAGTGGTTCAGCCTCGACCAGAAAGGCTACGGCTCGCTCGCTCCCGGCGCCCGCGCCGACATCCTCGTGCTTGGCGATCTGGACACGGTTCGGGTCGAACAAGTGTACGTCGCCGGTGAACTGGTGGCGGAAAACGGCCGCTTGACCGGTCCGACGCCCGACGCGCCGCCACCGCCGCCGCGCTCGGTCATGATCCCGTGGGACCGCTTCCCCGGCTTCCGCATCGCCGCCGAGGGCCAGACGGTGCGGGTGATCGAGCCGATTCCCGGCCAGATCGTTACCCGCCAGAGCACGGCCGAGCCGCTGATCTCGGACGGCGCGGCCGTGGCCGACGTGTCGCGCGATCTGCTGAAAATCGCCGTGGTTGAGCGGCATCGCGGCACCGGCAACGTCGGGCTCGGCTTCGTCCGGGGATTCGGGTTGCAGCGCGGCGCCATCGCGTCGTCGGTGGCGCACGACTCGCACAACGTCATTTTGGTCGGGACGAACGACGACGACATGCTCGCGGCGCTGCGGGCGGTCGAGGCGATGGGCGGCGGCCAAGTCGCGGTCGCCGATGGCGCCGTCCTTGCCTCGCTCGCGATGCCGATTGCCGGGCTGATGAGCGACCAGCCGGTCGAGGCGGTCCGCGATCAGGTCGATGCGCTGCACCAGGCGTTCAACGACATGGGCGGCACGCTGCCCGATCCGTTCATGGCCCTCTCGTTTCTCGCGCTGCCGGTGATTCCGTCACTGAAACTGACCGACCTCGGGTTGGTCGATGTCGAAAAGTTCGCCCCCGTCTCGCTCTGGGTCTGACGCCGTTCATCGCCCCGATGGGGCCAATCATTACCCCATGCCCTTTCGTCTCCGCCTCGTTTTGGGTCTGACGGTCGGCGCCCTCGCTTCGTCGTCGGCGGCGCAGACGGTGCCGTTCAGCTCGTCCAACTTGCCCATCGTCGTCATCGACACGCACGGGCAGACAATCCTCGACGAGCCGAAGATCACCGCCGACTACGGGATCATCTCCAACGGTCCCGGCGTGAGGAACCAGATCACCGATCCGTTCACCGAGGACGTCGGGAAGATCGGAATCGAGCTGCGCGGCTCGACCTCGCAGGTGCTCTCGCCGAAGAAGCCGTATGGATTCGAGACGCGTGACTCGACCGGCGCCGACCGCGACGTGTCGCTGTTCGGACTGCCGAAGGAGAGCGACTGGATTCTGAACGCGCCTTATAGCGACAAATCGCTGATGCGCGACGCGCTGAGCTACGAGTTTGCCCGCCGAATGGGCCACTGGGCCAGCCACACCCGCTTCTGCGAACTCATGCTCAACGGTGAGTATCAGGGCGTCTATGTGATACAGGAGAAGATCAAGCGCGACGCCGGTCGGGTCGATCTCTCGAAACTCAACCCCACCGACATCACCGGCAACGCGCTGACCGGCGGCTACATCATCAAGATCGACAAGACGACCGGTGACGACATCGGCGGCTGGACCTCGCTCAACGTCAGCCGTGTGCCGGGCAAATACGTGTTTTACCAGTACGACACGCCGAAAGCCTCCGAGATCACGTCGCAGCAGAAAACCTACATCCGGGGCGTGATCGACCGATTCGAGCAGGTGATGAAGAGCAGCGCCTACGCCGACTCGACGACCGGCTACCCGTCGCTGATCGACGTCAACTCGTTCATCGACTTCTATTTGATGAACGAACTGTCGCGCAACGTCGATGGCTACCGGTTGAGCAGCTATCTGTACAAGAACCGTGACAGCAAGGGTGGCAAGCTCGTCGCCGGTCCGGTCTGGGATTTCAACATCGCTTATGGCGGAGCGAACTACTACAACAGCGCCGTGACGACCGGATTTCAGGTCGATTTCGCCGTGCCCGAGGATGGCTATCAGCTTCCGTTCTGGTGGAAAAAGCTGGCCGACGATCCCGCTTTCCACGCCGCCGCCGGTCGCCGCTGGCACGAGTTGCGCCGCTCGACGCTGACCGACGAGGCGCTGATCGGCTACATCGACTCGACGACGATCCAGTTGGACGAGGCGCAGCAGCGCAACTTCACCCGCTGGCCGATCTTGGGGCACTACGTCTGGCCGAACGCCTACATCGGCCAGAGCTACGCGAGCGAGGTCAATTATCTGAAAACGTGGCTTCGCCGCCGAACCCAGTGGCTCGACGCCAACCTGCCTGCTGGGACCACCGCCGTCGGCGAGCGCCCAACCGGGCCGACCGGGTTCGCGCTCTTGCCCGCCGCGCCGAATCCGTTCAACCCGACGACGCAGATCGGCTATCAACTCTCAGCCAGCGGTAACGTTCGGTTGGAGATCTACGATGCGCTCGGGCAGCGGGTCCGCACGCTGGTCGATGAAACCAAATCGGCCGGACAGTACACCGCGACGTTCGATGCCAGCGGGCTGCCGAGCGGCGTGTATATCGCCCGGCTGAGCGCCGGTTCGCAGGTCGCTTCGCGCCGCCTCGCGCTGCTGCGGTAGCGGTCGCACCGGATGGACCGCGATTCGCGGGGGAGCCGAAACCGGGTCACGGACGACCCGCCTCCGCTCCCCCGTCCCGTTTCGGCCATGCCCTACACGCCTTTCACGCTCACCGAGTTCACCAAAGCGTTCGTCCCGCTGTTCGTCGCCTTCAACGCTTTGGGCGTGGTGCCGCTGTTCATCTCGCTGACGCAAGACATCGAGGAGGACAAGAAGCGGCGGCTGGCCCGAGACGCGACGTTCGCCGCCGGAATCCTGGCCGTGATCATCGCGCTGGTCGGCCAAGCGCTGTTCCGCTTTCTCGGGATCACGGTCAACGACTTCCGCACCGCTGGCGGACTGATCCTGCTGGTGCTGTCGATCAACGATCTGATCTTCTCGAACGACCGGCGGCGCGACGCCGAGCGGCTCGGGATCGTCCCCATCGGCATCCCGCTGATCGTCGGTCCGGCGGCGCTGACGACGGTGCTGATTCTGGTCGATAGCTACGGCCAGTTGCTGACCTTCATCGTGCTCGGGCTGAACCTATTGATCGCGTTCACCCTCTTTTATTACTCCAGCCTCGTCGCCCGACTGCTCGGGCCGAGCGGCTCGAAGGCGTTCGCCAAAGTCGCCAGCCTGTTCTTGGCCGCCATCGCCGCTGCCATGATCCGGGTCGGCCTGACCAACATCCTGCACGGACTTTAAACCCGAACAACGCCAAGTTCGGTGATGAACCCGGTCAGCGCCACGTCGTGCGGCTCGACGGGCAACCGTTCGGAGCGCTGGCCGTCGTAGATCAAGGCGAACGTCGGCGTGTCGTCACGCAGTCGGGCGAGGAACCGGTCGTAGTAGCCGCCGCCGTAGCCCAGCCGGCCGCCCGCCGGATCGACCGCAAGCGCCGGCGTCAGCACCAAATCAATTTCGTCGATCCCGACCGCCACGATCTCGCGCGGTTCATCGACGCCGTAGCGCCCGCTGCGGAGATCGGTCGGATCGGTCAGCAGCGCGTGGATCAACTCGTGACCATTTTCCGGGACGACCGGGACGACGACGCGGTGGCCCAACCGAAGCAACCGCTCGATCAGGCTTCGGGTGGCGACCTCGCGGCGGTGCGGCAGGTCGAGATAAACGTGGACCGTGCGCGGCCCGCGCTGCAACTCGCCCAACCGGAGCACGTGACCGGCAATCGCCTCGTCCCAAGCGACGGCATCCTCGGGCCGGATCGAGCGCCGGGTCGCCATCGCGGCAGCTCGAACAAAGGATTTACGCAGTCTGGTCAGCATTCAACTCCTGTCATCGTTCGAGCACGGCGACGGTCAGCCGTCCCCAGAGTCCATCGCCGGGCACCACGACTGGCCGCTGCCAGACATAGCCCAACCGCAGCCGCACCGCCAGCCGTCGGGCCGGTCGAAGCTCGATCAGCGACTCGACGACGGTGGTTTTGTCGAGCGAATCACCGAGAAACGCCGGTCCCGGCCGCAGCGTCGCGCCGACGCCGCTTAGGTCGCCGCCGATGCCGCCGCTGTGTCGAGTGTGCGCGCCGTGAATCAACAAAAACAGCCGAGATTCGGGCCACCAACCGGCTTCCGCCTCGATCCGGTCGCTGTTCGGCAGCAGGTCAGGTCCGAGGTTGTAGCCCTGATTCGTGTAAGCGTTGTTCAGGACGCGGTGGCTGTAAACGAACGGGTCGATCCGGGTATAGCGCACGCCGACGTGGCCGTCGGTCAGCGGCCAACCGGTCTGCCGCACCGCCACTTGTCGCGACGAGCGGGTGACGGGTTGATGCCCACCGAGGTCTTTCGAGCCGACATCGTCGATCAGCAGCGAGCCGAACAGCATCGCGCCGCGCCACGGCCGCACGGTCAGGTCGCCGCCCAAGAAGCTGTTGTCGCGGTCGTCGAGCGCGTGCTCGGCCGATTTGTAGAACATCAGCGGGTTGAGGTAGGCCAACTCGACGCCGCGCTCGCCATAGATGACCGACTCGCTCAGCCCGAGCGTGCCCCAGCGACCGAACCCAATCTGCAGCCGGTGCAACGCGATCCATTTCGGGTCGTGGACCGGGATGCCGCCCTCGTGCAGGCTGTCGATCCGAAACCGGCTCGGGCCGAGCAGGCTGCCGTGAATCGCGTCGAACTGGACCGGACCGA
>JBBSVG010000146.1:0-6682 GCA_038233775.1 Bacteroidota bacterium
CATTTGGTCGATCCGGGCGCGGCTGACCTCGTCGCGCAGGCCGAACATTCGGCCGATGAACAGCAAAAACTCGTCGGCGTACAGATGATCGAACAGCGCCAGCCCTTCCGGCATGACGCCGATGCGGCGTTTGAGCTGAACCGAATCGGAGTTGAACGGTCGGCCGAGCAAGCGGACCGAACCCGAGGTCGGATCGAGCAGCCCCGTCAGGCAGCCGATGGTGGTGCTCTTGCCCGCGCCGTTGGGTCCGAGAAACCCGAAGAACGACCCGACCGGGATGGCGAGCGACAGCCGATCCACGGCCGGGGTGCGACCGGCGTACACCTTGGTCAGGCCGATCAGTTCGATGGCGGGCGGAATCGGCGGCATCGTCAGCGGGAACTCGTGTCGGAGAGCGACTGCATCAGCCGCTCGCGCAGGCGGTCGGCGCGGGCGCCCATCGTGTGCAGCATGACGAGCAGGAACCCGACCGCCGCCAGCGCCGTCCAGACGAACCACGGCCAACTGTCGGCCAGACCGTCGGCGCGGCGCGAGAGGATCAGCCAGCCGGTCACGAGCAGCGCAAGACCGAACAGGCCGAGAAAAACGATATTCCCGCCGGCCGAGAGCGGCGCCGTCGAGACGCGGCCCGGTTCGGCGGCTTTCGGGGCGACGAGCGAACTCCAGAGGCCGAGTCCGTGGGCCAGACAGAGCGCGACGACCGAAACCGAGGTCAGAACCGTCAACTCGGCCGCGCTTGGACGTTGCAAGATCGTCCAGAACGCGAGCGCGATCCCGACCGTCGCGCCCGAGAGCAGCAAGCACGCGGCGGCGCTGGAGTGCAGCACGGCGCTGAACCGAACCGGCAGCGAGGCGTAGCGCCGCACGCCGGGGCCGTCGTAGGCAAACGCGTTGAAGGCGACCGGGTGCGCCGCGACCAGCGCCGAGGTGAAGAAGCCGAACAGCGCGAAGGCGAAGCCGCTGCCCGGCGCCGTCGTCCGCTCGCCCAACGGACCGATATAGACGATGTAGAGCACCGACGAGATCAGCCCGAGCCGAATCCGGGCGCTGCGAAGCAGATAGTGCAGCGATTTTTCGACCAGCGGCGCCCGCTCGCGACCGAACAGGCTCGCCATCCGGTGCGCCAATCGGTCGGAGAAGCCGCCGGCCCGGTTGCCCGCTGGCGGCAAGCGGTCGAGCAACCAATCGAGCGCCGTCAGCACGACGAGGGTGACGACGAGCCAGCCGAGCAGGACGAGCGCCGCTTCGACCCTCACAAGGGCGCCGATGTCCGGCAGCAGCAACGTTGCGGTGGCGGCCGGTGGCGAGTAGGCCCACGGTGCCGGAAGTCGGCCGGTCAGCAGGCGGAAGAACAGAATCGGCGCTTTCGAGGCGACCGTCATGACCGAGAACAGCAGCGCGACGAGCAGCACCGAGCCGGCCGGGTGGAGCACGATCACGTCGAGCAGAACGAGCGTGACGAGCGACAGCAGGTAGATGACGGCGACGTAGAGCACAGCCGTCGGCAGCGCGATGAGGACCGAGCGGGCGCCGATGCCGGAGATCAGCCCGACCACGTTGAGCGCCATCAGCGGCCAGAGCGGATCGAGCAATCCGACGACGTGCCGCGCGATCAGCCGTTGCCAACGGGCCAGCGGGTAGCGCCGCAGCGTGGCGTCGGCGAACGCGGCGCGCGGGCCGACGCCGAGCAGGACGGCCAAGCCGCCGTAGAGCACCGCGATCAGCGTCAGCAGCGCTTCGAGCAGGCTGCGGGCTTGCGACCGTTGCAGGATGTACGTCCCGAGCGCGTCGCGACCGGCGCCGAGCACGAGGCTGAGGCCGACCGCAACGGCCAGTCCGGCGCCGAGCAGCAACCCGCGACCCAACCGCGTCCGGCTCTGGCCTCGGAGCAACTGGTAACGCAGGCGAATCAGAGCGGCGAGGGCAGCGAACACGGAGATCGGGACGGGCGACGAGCAGACGGGCGACTCTCCGGCAACACCGGATCGGGCCGTGATTATCCCGTGACCTTGACGACGACCATCGTCATGTCGTCGTGCTGCGGCGTCGTGCCGACGAAGGTCTGGACGGCGGTGCGGAGGGTCGAGAGGACGGCCGTCGCGTCGGCGCCGGGCTGGGCGGCGAGCCGGGTTAGCCGTTCCTCGCCGAACTCGTTCTGCTGCCCGTCCATCGCTTCCGAGAAGCCGTCGGTGTAGAACAGGAACACGTCGCCGGTGGTCAGCCCGACCGTGCATTCCTCCAGCGTGTCGCGAAAGCGGGCGCCGCCGGTCAGCCCCATCGCCATGCCTGTCGGGCAGAGCCGGACGCCGTCGGGGTCGGTTGAAGCGGCCGAGTGGACGATGACCGGGTTGTGTCCGGCTCGGGCGAAGGTGAGCGTGCGGGCCTCCAGATCGAAGATCCCGTAGGTCATCGAGATGAACCGACCGCGCTCGGCGTTTTCGTAAAAATGGCCGTTGATGGCGGTTAGCGTGTCGCGCGGCGAGGCGTCGGGTCGCGCTTCCGCCCGGAACAGCCCCTTGATCAGCGTCATATAGAACGCTGCGCTGATGCCTTTGCCCGACACGTCGCCGATCACGACGCCCAACCGTCGGTCGTCGAAGCGGATGAAGTCGAAGTAATCGCCGCCGACCTCGTAGGCCGGGACGCAGACCGTCGCAACAGCCAGCCCATCGACGAGCGGCGTCTTGCGCGGTAGAAACTGCTGCTGGACGGCGCGGGCGATCTCAAGCTCGCGCGTCATCCGCTCGCGCTGCGCCAGCCGATCCACATATTCTGGGACGTATTCTGGGTCGCCGACCGTCGCCTCGGGCCGCGCAACGGCGATCAGCGCCAGCGCGATGAGCCCGGCGACGAGGCAGAAGAGCAGCCAACTGTCGAACATGACCGGCGAGGCGCCGTCGAAGCGGAGGGTAAGTGCGCCGCCGATCAGCGTGTTGAAGATCGCGCCCATGATCAGGACGACGAAGTTCGTCCGCAGGAACACGGCCGTCACGATCAGCCCGACCAGCAGGTGCGGAACCACGCCGAGAGCGAACGGTTGCAGCCCGATCCCGAAGGCGGAGAAGCCCAGACAGATGGCGCCGACCAAGTAGAGCAGCGGTCGCGGCCAGCGCCACAGCCGGGCGACCGACAGGACGATGAGCGCGATGAATGGCCACAGTCCGGCCGCCCAGACGGTCAACCCGAGCTGCGTCAGCGCCGGGACGCGCGAGGCGGCGACCATCAGGTTCAGCTCGTTCCCGTAGACCGTCACGCCCGGCACCAGCGCCAGCGCGAGCGTGCCGAGCGACAGGGCGATGAGGGCCAGCGCGAGGCCGCGCAGCGAGGCGCGACCGAACCGGGGCGTCAGCCAGCGACCGCGCCAGAGGGCGTCGAATGGGCCAAGTTGCTCTGCCCAGGCGGTTCGAGCGAGCGACTCGCCGGTCGCCACCAGCAGCAGCGCCGCCATGCCGATGAAGATGCCGGACGAGAGGACGATCACCAGTTTCAGCCCCAGAGACGGGACGTTCATCGCCCCGCTCGCCAGCATGATGATGAGCTGACCGGCCACCACCGGCACCGCCAGCACCATCGCGGGCTGAAAGTCGAGCGCGTCGGCGCGGGCGCGGGCGATGAGTTGCCAGAGGACGAGCAGCACAAGCAGCACCGTCCCGATGGCGACGATGACCCCGCCGATGCTGCCCAGATTGAACCGGCTCCACCCGTCGGCCGCTTTGGGCAGCGCTTGCAGGTCGTGGGCGTAGCCGATCACCCGGTCGCCGCGCACGGTTACGCGGTGGCTCTCGAGGGCGAAGCGCGGCGACGGATCGCTCCAGACGAGCCGGGTGCCACCGGCGGTCACGCGGATCGAGTCGAGCCGAAACCGCGCCCGGTCGAACCGCGTCCGTTGGGCGAGAAACGCGAGCGCGATCTGTTCGGCTGCCGCCGAATCGGTCGGCGCCACGGCGGCCTGATCGGTCAGATCGCGGACGTCCCACGACTCGACCCGACCGTCGAGCCCGTAGCTCAGGTTAACGCCCTGCGTCCGGCGCATCTCCTCGTTGTTGCTGGAGAGCGAGATGTGGGTGACGGTGTCGGTCGGGTTATGCCAGTCGGCCCGGCGGCCAACGCGCCAGAGGACGAGCGGCAGGCTGCTCATCAGCGAGTCGGCCGCCCCGTCGGGCAGCCCGGCGCGGAGGTCGGACAGATCGGCCAGCTCGAGTTGCAATGCCTCCGGCGGCAGTGACAGCCCAAGTCGGGCCAGATCGCGGACGGCGATGGCGCGGATCGAGTCGGCGCCCATCCTGAAATGCAGCTGCGCGGTCGGGTGGACCTTCGGGTAGAGTAGCCCAAGCACGAGCACGCCGAGCACCGCACCGATGGCGAGCGCTTGGTCGATCCAGCGCCAGCGACGGAACGGTTTCATGAACGCGCCGGTCGAGGCGGCAGCGGGGCGGGAGGCGGACGGTTGGTCCATGGCAGAGAAGCGGAAAACGAGCGGTCGTCAGAAAGCCTTGCCGCCGCCGAGGATGAACTCCGTCCGGCCGGCGTCGTTTCGGGCGAGATCGAGCCGGACGACCACATCGTACGGGCCGATGAGGTGCAGCCCGGCGCCATAGCCGGAGTAGAACCGACCGTGGTTCAGGCCGATCCGGTCTGGAGCCGTACGAGCGATGGCCGGGTTCGTTGCGTTAACCCAGGTGGTCGCCCCGTCGGCGAAGACGCTCAGCCACGCGGCGTAGCGGACCACCCGCAGCGCCCCGAGCGGCGCCCGAGACAGCCGGGCGTAGCGGGTCCGAATGAGCGGCAGGTTGAGCGAGAGCGCGACGCGCAGCAGGTTGTCGCCCTCCAGCCCAAGCGCCGCGCCCTGCACGTCTTCGGAACTGACGGCGCCGATGTAGCCTCTCGGCGACGCATTCACATGCAAATAGTTCGGCACCCGCCCGCCGACCGTCCCGACGCCAGCCAGCCGCAGTCCGATGAACGCGCCGCTCTTGCCGTTCGGCCGCTTGGTGAGCGGTTGGTAGCGACGCAGATCGACGGCCACTCGGGTCAGCTCGACGCCGGTTGCGTTCGGCAGACCGTAGCGGATCAGCTCGGCCGTGAAGCGCGAACCGGCGGTTGGGTAGGCATTCAGATCGCGGGTGTTGAGGTCGGCGGTGAGTTGCACGCTCGGCGTCAGGTCGATCCCGTCGGGCGAGACGGTCAGCCCGGCGTCGGAGACGAGACCGGGATGCGACGCGGCGAGGCTGTCATCAAGCCGAATCGCCAGCCGACTCAACCCGAGGCCGACGGAAGCGGTCAGATACGGTCCGCCGATGTGCCGCCGGACGGCGCCGCCCACGCTCCAGCCGTCCTGAATCCGCTCGCCGAGGGCCGATTGCTGCGTAATGCGGCTCGTCGTCGTCACGCGACTGGCGGAAAGGCTGACCGAGAGACCGTAATCGGAACGCGGCCCCATGTACGGAATCTCGTAGGCCAGCGCCACGAACGGGTCGTAGCCGACGGCAAACCGGGCGCTGAGATCCTCGTTTCGGCCGCGCACGTTGGTGTGTTTCAGCCCGAGACCGTAGTAACTCTTGCGGAACGGCCGGTCGGCCCATTCGCCCAACGACCGCGCCTTGCTGCCGAAAACGACGAACGGCAAAAAGAAGAACCGCTCGGACACCGTCGCCACGAGCGTCGCGTGGGCTGGGTCGCCGGTCGGCCGGAGCGCCACCCGCTGAAACAGCCCGAGCGAATAGACGCGCTCCTCGTGGAACTTCAGCCGCCGCTCGGTTAGCGTGTCGCCGGGCGCCAGATCGTCGAACACCCGCCCGACAACCCACGGTTTGGTCTGTCGTGCGCCCTCGACCCGAACCTCGCCGCCATAGACCCAAACGGTGTCGCCAGATGCGGCCGAAAGCAGCGTCGTCAGCGTTAGGGCAGCAAAACTCATTCAGCCGCCTCGCCGTCGATGGCGCCCGCCGCGCTGCCGGTCGATTTCAGCACGACTTCCCGAATCGTCCCGCCCAACAGTTGCAGAATTCGTCCGGGGAAGCGGCGAACCAAACCGTAATCGTGGGTCGCCATCAGCACCGCCGTGCCGCGAGCGTTGATCCGCTGCAACAGCTCCATGATCCCGCGCGACGCGGTCGGGTCGAGGTTGCCGGTCGGCTCGTCGGCCAGCAGCACGACCGGATGGTTGACCAGCGCTCGGGCGATCACGACCCGCTGTTGCTCGCCGCCGGAGAGTTGATGCGGCATCTGCCCGGTTTTGTGCGTCAAACCGACCTCCTCCAGCGCCGCGAGCACCCGAGGGCGAACGTCTTTGGTCGGCGTGCCGGTCACGTGCAGCGCAAAAGCGACGTTGTCGTACACGTTCCGGTCGGGCAGCAGCTTGAAGTCCTGAAAGACGATCCCAAGTCGCCGCCTGAGCAGCGGAATCTCTCGCGGCCGGATCGAGCGCGACGAGAATTCGCCGACGCGGACCTCGCCAGCGCTCGGCAGCAGATCGAGATAGAGCAGCTTCAGCAGCGTGGTTTTGCCGACGCCGCTGCGGCCGACCAGATAGACGAGTTCGCCGGGTTCGATCCGAAACGAGACGTCGTTCAGCACCGGCTCGCCGTCGTAGCCGTGGGTGACGTTGGAGAACTCGATCATGGGCGAACCGTGGGCAGTCGGCGGCGGGCGACCAAATGGACCCGCTCGGTCCGTTCGGTCG
>JBBSVG010000147.1:0-6679 GCA_038233775.1 Bacteroidota bacterium
CTCGTCGCCGCCAAGATTGACCTCCTGCGTAACCCCTGACGCCCACCCGCGTCCGGTTCAGCGGCCCGAGTTTCGCCTTCGCGGCGTGGCTCGGGCCGCTGTCGTTTCCCCCAAATCCCACCCCGACCGATGCGTTTTCTATTGTTCGTCGCCGGCCTGATGGTCGGTTTCTCCGGCGTGTCGTCGGCGCAAATAACGGTGTCCGGGACGGTCCGCGATGCCCAAACGGGCGAAGCGCTGCCCGGCGCGACGGTTCAACTGACCGGGTCGGCTGCGCCGCGTGCGACGATTTCACGGCCCGACGGCGCGTTCTCGCTCGCCGCCGTCGATTCCGGGCGCTACACGCTGACGGTTCGCTTCATCGGCTACACGACGCTCGTTCAGCCGCTTGATGTGCGCCCCGGTCTCGCGCCGTTGGGTCTGCGGCTGGCCGCCGAGCCGATGGACGTGAGCGAGGTCATCGTCATGGGCGAGGTCGTCCCGACTTCGGTGCGGCGGCCGGACATCGGTACGGTTGCGCTCGAAGGCGAGTACATCCGGTCGCGACCCGGCGGACTGGAGGATGTCGGCCGGGCGTTCCAGTCGCTGGCCGGGACGAACGCCGCCAACGATTTCTCGGCCCAAGTGTACGTCCGGGGTGACGCGCCCGACCGGAATATTCTGCTGTTCGACGGCGTCGAGACGCTGTTTCCGTACCGGCTGTTCGGGTTGCTCTCGATCTTCAACCAACTGGCCGTCGATAAGATCGAACTCAAGCGCGGCGGGTTTCCGGTCCAATACGGCGACCGGTTGAGCGCGATTATGCAAGTCAACACCCGCGAGGGCAACCGCGAGAGCTGGCGGACGACGAGCGACATCAACCTGACCAACACCGCCGCCGTTGTCGAGGGGCCGCTGAAGCAGGGCTCGAATACGTCGCTTTTGCTCGCCGGTCGGCGGACCTATTACGACCTGATCGCCGGTCCGGTCGCCCGGTCGGTCGATCCCGAGACGTTCAAGAATCTGACGCTGCCGAGCTTCTGGGACATTCAGGCCAAGCTGACCACGACCCCGTCGGTTGACCAAAAGCTGACCTTCAACAACTTCGTCTCGCTTGAATCGGCCAATTTTCCGAACAACGATGGCGGTCGAACCCAAGCCGACGCCGGGTATCGCTGGCGCAAGCAGATCCACTCGGGCGGTTGGAATTACATCCTCTCGCCGACGACGTTCAACCGCGTCCTTGTAGCCGTCGATTACAACCGGATCGACCTCTACGGTCCGGAGGACAGGCGGCCGCAGGTGCAGACCGATTTCCTCAACTTCCGCTTCACCAACTGGCAACTGATCGAGGACTTTGTGTACCTGCCGAGTCCCCGGCACGAGGTCACGCTCGGCGGTCGCTTAAAGGTTTTGCAGTCGTCCTTGACCATCCCGCAGGCGGCCAGCGACGTGCTCAGCGGCCACAACCCGTTCGGGACGACGCTGCGGCCGGCGGTGTACGCGCAGGATGCGTGGAAACTCTCGGATCGTCTGTCAGTCACCGGCGGACTTCGGCTCGATTACTCGTCGCTTATCCGCAAGCTCGATCTCTCGCCCCGCGCCTCGGCCACCTATCGCCTGAACAACGGCTGGCTTGCCCGGATCGCTGGCGGCCTGTACTATCAATCGCCGACCGACGAAAACACGCTCGAACAGCTGTTCGACGCGCTCCCAAAGCTGGCTCGGCGCGACCAAACCGAACTCGTCAAGCTGGCGCAGCAGTTCATCCAACCGATCAGCCTGTACCGCGACCGACTCCGCTCCGAGCGCTCGCGACATCTGCTTGTTGGACTGGATCGCGGCTTCTTCGACACGCCGGTCGGTCCACTGCGGCTCTCGGTCGAAGGCTACCTCAAGCTGCACGACCGGCTGATCTACCCGAATGCGTATCCCGATGTCGAGGAAGCGTTCAACCGGGTGGACGACAACAACGCCACCGATGAGGAGCGGCTGGCGCGGCTGTTTCGCCCCGAGCAGCGGTTCAGCGGCAGCCGGACGGGCATCGATCTGGAGGTCGAGAAGCAGGGCGAGCCGGGCGAGCGGTTCTGGAACCGGTTCAGCGGGCAGATGAGCTACTCGTTCATGGTCGCCCGAGACCACGCCGCGCCGTACGATTTCGACACCGGTGCGCTGAAACCGGAGCGCTCATTCCCGTCGGGCAACGACCGGACGCACACATTGAAGCTGTTCGCCGATCTGCGACTCGGGGCAAAGTGGACCTTCGGACTCGGGTTTCAGGCGGTCAGCGGTCTGCCCGAGACGCCGATTGGCTACGAAGTGGTGCAGGGCGATTACGGGTCGGCCTATCCGCGTGAGGTGCAGGGCGCGCTCAACTCGTCGCGGCTGCCGCCGTACGAGCGGCTCGATATCCGTTTCACCAAAGCCAACCGCCGCTGGGGCGCCGACTGGAACTGGTATCTGGAGGTCATCAATCTCTCGTTCCACAAGAACGTCATCGCCCGAGACTACAGCCCGGAATACCGCTACGAGCCGACGCCGCAGGGCTACGTCGATGCCGTCCCGACCGGTCGCGCCCAAGTGACCGATCTGCCGATCAACCTGCCCGTCATGCCCAACTTCGGCGTCCAGGTTCGCTTCTGATCCGGTGGAAAAGCTTGTCTTCGGCCTGCGAGGCGCTATATTTGCGCTTCACGCCCGCCACACGACGGCACCATAGCCAAGCGGTAAGGCAGAGGTCTGCAAAACCTCCATTCATCGGTTCGATTCCGATTGGTGCCTCCAACCCAAACGCCGGTTCTTCCCTATCGGGAGGACCGGCGTTTTGTGATTGACGCTGATGGTGTTGCTCTGAATCGTTGCAGTGCGTTCGGCTGATGAGCTGGTCATGTGTCACCGAACACCTCGCGGACGGTGCGGTAGGTGTTGACGTGGGCGAGGATGGTTGGGTCGATGGGGCGGGCGTAGCCGCCGCCCAAGCAGAGCGAGATCGGGATGCCGGCGTCTCGGGCGAGCGAGAGCACCCGCCAGTCTCGGGCGGCGAGTCCGTCGTGGCTGAGCGAGAGCCGACCGAGCGCGTCTTGGGCAAGCGGATCGACGCCGGCTTGATAGACGATCAAATCCGGCCGAAAGGCCAGCACCTCGGGCAGCGCCCGGTCGAGTGCCTGCAAGTAGGCGGCATCGTCGGTCCCGTCGGCGAGCGGGACGTCGCGGGTGGCGGGCACCTTGACGAACGGGTAGTTCTTCGCACCGAACACGTCGAGTAGAAAAATGCGCGGATCGGCGGCGAGAATGGCGGCCGTCCCGTTGCCCTGATGCACGTCCAGATCGACCACCGCCGCCCGGCGGATCGCGCCCTCGTCGAGCAGCCTGAGCAGCGCGACGGCGATGTCGTTGAAGACGCAGAACCCCTCGCCCGCGTCTGGCAGCGCGTGGTGCGTCCCACCAGCGAGATTCCCGGCGATCCCGTCGCGCAGCGCCGAGCGCGTCGCTTGGATGCAGCCGCCGACCGACGAGAGCGAGCGAGCGACAAGCGCTTGGCTCCACGGAAACCCGAGTCGCCGGATCGCTTTGGCGTCGAGCGTCCCGTCGAGCATCGCATCGACGTAATCTACCGAATGGGCGCGGAGCAGATCGGCCCGCGTCGCCCACTCCGGCTCGACCAGTTCATCCGGCCGCACGGCGCCTGACTCGAGCAGCGCAAGCCGGATCAGCCGGTACTTGTGCATCGGGAAGCGATGCCCGTCCGGCAGCGGGACCGTGTAGCGGTCGGAGTAGTAAACGTTCAAGCTCGGGGCGGAAAGGGGAGCGGTTGGCTGGAGAACCCCGATTGGGTCGGCTAAAGCTCCTCGAGCGAGCGGAACGAGCCGTCGTCGGTGGATTCGACGAGCAGCAGCCAGTTGTCCGGTGCGCCATCGGGCCGAACGGGCGTGCTCGACGGCAGTTGCAGGTGCGGCGTGTAGGGGCGGCCGAAGCCCATCCGCACGGCAAACGCGGCCCGTAGCCCAACGCCACCGACGACGGTTCGGCTCGAGACGGTGAACGGGCGGATGAACCCGTCGAACGGGACCAGCACTCGGGCGCCGACGCCCAAATCGCCCAGACAGCGGGGCTCGCCGGGGGAGCGGGGGGGCGGCTGGGTCGGCATCAGGCTGGGTCCGGCGGACGGGCATCGGGAGCGAACGGGCTTAAAAGGTACGACGACCGGCGCGGCGCGACAAACCGGGGCGAACAGGGGCTTTGCGACCGGTCCGAACCATCGCCGGGCGGCATTTTCTGCGGACGGCGGTCGAGAACGGCGGGGCGTTGCCGTATATTTGCGACCGGTCGCGCTGGCTTATAAGTCGGTCTGGAGGCCTCGAACAGCGTCCCCGGAGTGGGTACGATATTCGACAAGCCCGCCCGCGCCGCTTGGTGAGCCCGCCCGTCCCGCCTCGAGTGCCGGTCGCCTCGCCTGCCGCCGCCGCCCATAGAGCGCTGCGGTGCCGCCCTTCCGGTCGCCGGACGCGTCCCGGAGCGGATCAGGACATCGTCGCCGGGTTCCGAATCGCAGCCTGAGATTCCCATGTTTGGCAAGAGCTTCGACACCAAGTTCAAGATCGCGGCCCCGATGGTCGGCGCGCTGCTGGCCGTCGGGGCGGGCTCGACGCTGTACCTGATTCACCCGTTGCAGGCCGATGTCGGCTACGCGCCCAAGCAGCCCATCGCTTTTTCGCACAAGCTGCACGCAGGCGAGATGCGGCTCGAGTGTCAGTATTGCCACACGGGCGTCGAGAAGTCGGCCCACTCGAACGTGCCGGCCACCTCGACCTGCATGAACTGCCATCAGTTGGTCAAGACGCAGTCGCCGGAGATCAAGAAGGTGCAGCAGAGCTGGACGGAGAAGAAGCCGATCCAGTGGGTCAACGTGCATTTTCTGCCGGAATACGTCTATTTCAACCACTCGCAGCACGTCAACGCCGGGGTCGATTGCGCCTCGTGCCACGGCAAGATCGCCGAGATGGAGGTCGTCCGCCAAGTCTCGCCGCTCACGATGGGCTGGTGTCTGGACTGCCACCGCAACCCGGCCGAGCACGTCGTTCCGCTGCGCGAGCCGGGCTCGTCGATGACCGATCTGCACACGATCTCGGAACTGCGGGCGATGGCGATGGCCGAGAGCACCCCGGCGACCGCCGCTGCGGCAGCGGGCACCGGGCTTGTCGCCCAAGCGCGGGCCGAGCAGTTGCCGCACAGCTTGGGCGAGCTATCGAAGTTCGCCTCGCTCGGGATCAACAAGTTGAGCATCCCGACCGCCTCGCAGGATTGCAACACCTGTCACCGCTAACCGCTGCCGGACACGACTGATGCTATTCGAGCTTCCCGTTCTGCCGGGCCGGCCGCCGTCGGCGCCCGCCGCCGGGTCCGCCCCCAAGCGGACCTACTGGAAGGCGTTTGAGGATCTGGCCCAGACCCCCGATGCCGGGGGCCGGTTGAGCCACGAGTTCGCCGCCGGTGAGATCGCCAACGACCCGGTGCTCGGTTTCTCGACCGTCACACGGCGCTCGTTTCTGACCGCGATGGGCGCCTCGTTCGCCCTCGCCGTCGTCGGTTGCCAGCGGCCCGAGGAGAAGATCGTCCCGTACGTGCAGCAGCCCGAGAACGTCGTCGATGGGCTGCCGAACTACTACGCGACCGTGATGACGCTCGGTCGCCGGGCCTACGGCGTGCTGGTCAAGTCGCGAGAAGGCCGGCCGATCAAGGTGGACGGCAACCCCGACCACCCGCTGACCCTCGGCGGCTCGAATGTCTGGTTGCAGGCGAGCGTGCTGAACCTGTACGACCCCGAGCGGCTCGGTCGGGCGCGGATCAAGGACAAGGTCGTCTCGGCGGCGGCGTTCGACAAGCAAGTCGTCGCGGCGTTGCAGTCGGCCGGTCGCTCGGGCAAGGCGATCCGCATCCTCATGCCCGCGCACCCGTCGCCGACCTTGCGCAAGCTGACCGATCAGTTCACCGCCCGAGTCCCGAATGCGAAGGTCGTGACCTACGAGCCGCTCGATTCGGGCGCTGAGTCGGGTGTGCACCGAGCGGCGTTCGGCGGCGAGTATCAACTGTCGCCCCGGTTCGACCGGGCCGAGGTGATTCTCTCGGTCGAGTCCGATTTCTTGATGACCGAGGCTGACGATCTGCGCTCGGTCCGGCAGTTCGGCGACGCCCGTCGGTTGCGGAAATCGTCGGACCGGATGAGTCGGCTCTATGTCGCCGAGGGCGCCTCGACGTTGACCGGGCTGAACGCCGACCACCGGATTCGCGTCCGGCCGAGTCAGCAGCCGATGTTCCTCCGGGCGGTGCTCTCGGCGCTCGACGGTGCGGCTGGCAGCGGCGCGTTCGCCGCCGAGGCCGACGCCATCGCCCGCGATATGGGCGCACGGCCGAGTCTGGTCGTCGTTGGGCGGCACCTGCCGGCCGTCGTCCACGCGCTTGCGTTGCAGATCAACGCCAAGATCGGCGCCTACGGCAACACGATTGAGGCGCACCCGCTCGTCGGCGCCAACGACGGTCTGCCGGGTCTGGCGGCGCTGGCGACCGAGATGAACGCTGGTCAAGTCGGCGCGATCATTCTCGCCGGCGGCAATCCGGTTTATGCGGCGCCGGGCGGACTCCGCTTCGCCGAAGCGCTGGCAAAGGTGCCGACGCGGATTCGGCTGGCCGAGCACGACGACGA